>NZ_JAYFPU010000375.1:0-8885 GCF_034927525.1 Christensenella sp. | reverse complement strand
TTACAAAAAAATATGCGAACATCTCCGCAATCGTCGCTTTTGACTGCGGGATCAGCACATCCCAAATGATGCGTCCTCTACTTATACCAAGTGTTGCTCCCACCGCTTCTAAGTTCTGGTTTAATTTTCCAAAGGTATTATACATCATCAGGTAGGGCGAAGCGAAAAAGTGCATAATATTGACAAGGATCAATATTGCCAGTGTACCGTAGATGAAAGACCCATTGAAAAACATCATATAAGAGAGACCCAGTACAAGCCCGGGGATCGCAAGGGTAATGATAGAGACCAAATGAAGCATTTTTGAAGATTTCGATTTGACACGGGCCGTCATATAGGCCGTAATATACGCAATCGTAACCCCGATCACAGAGACGCACACTGCAATAATCAGTGAATTTGCCAGATACCGGTCAGCACCGATATTCATGGTACGCGTGATATTATCAAGCGTAAATGACATATCGATCGGATATTTCTTTACAAAGGTCAACACTGCAAATGCTGCAATAGGCAGCAGGATACATAAACCAACAATACTGCATGAAAGATACGCGAACCCATCCCTTATTTTGTTTTTGAGTATCCGAAAAGGTTTGATTACAAACGAAAGGTTTCCCTTATTTTTATCCAGCAAATCGATCAGGAAGGCAATAAATGCCGGAACAAGCAGCACAAGACCAATCACACTTCCTTTTCCAAAATTCAGCAGCCCCACTACGTCCTGATACATCATGACCGGAAGCGTTGTGAACTGTCCTCCTACCGTAAGCGGAACGCCATAGTCAGTTATGACCAATGTAAATACCGCAAAAACAACGGAGATCATCGGTTTACGCATATATGGGAACGTGATCGCCATGAATTGGTTGGCCTTGGATATTCCAAGTACGGACGCCGCCTCATACGGCGTACTATCTTCGTAACGCATCATATCAGACACCATCAAAAACGCAACAGGAAATGAATACATCACCGAACCAATAACAATACCCCAGAAACCGTATATATTGCCATCAATGTGAAGTAAGTTTGTCAGTACGCCGTTTGAACCAAACAATACGACAAGACCCATGCCGTGCGAAATAGACGGGATGAGCATTGGCAACGTAAAGAGGATCGTAAAAAGCCCTTTACAGCGGATGGCCGAACGCTCAATAAACCATGCAAGCCCTGCTGCCAAACCTACTGAAATCAATGTAGAAGTAAGCGATACCCATACGGAATGCCCGAGCGCTGTCATAAACCCTTCGGAGGTGATCAATTGACCGATGTCTTCTCCCGCCATTGATGTAAGCATATAAATAAGCGGCAGCAAAACAGCAACAATAAAAAATGCAGCCAGCAAAAGCTTGATACCCGACAGGCCTTTTTGCTTCAGCATCATGCCTTCGCCCTCGCAAACTGGATCAGAGAGTCAATCTTTAACTGGATATTATGTATCACAAAACGCTCAACATACTCATTTGCAGGACGGTCGATTATATTTCTGGGCGTATCAATCTGTTGTATCTTCCCTTCATTTAACACCATGATCCTGTCCGACATAGCAAACGCTTCTTCCTGATCGTGCGTGATATAAATCATCGTCGAACCAAACTTTTTTTGTATACTCTTTAGCTCTGCACGCAACGAAAGTCGCGTGTCTACATCGAGTGCAGACATAGGCTCGTCAAACAATATGATATCCGGATTGAGCGCCAGCGTCCTTGCAATCGCAACGCGCTGCTGCTGTCCACCCGAAAGTTTACCCGGCCGCTTCTCCTTATGTTCTGCAAGACCGACCTGTTCAATCAACCGCTCCGCTGTTTCGTGCGCCTTGTCCTTAAGCGACGGATGTCTTTTAAGTGCATATTCAACATTTCCAAGAACTGTCATGTTTTCAAACAATGCATAATTCTGGAAAACAATGCCCATCCCGCGTGCAGACGGTATACTGTTTGTGATGTCTTTGCCATCCTTATAAATTTTACCTTCCGTTGGCTGTTCGAGCCCAATCAACATACGCAAAAGTGTCGTTTTTCCACACCCAGAAGGCCCCAACACGGATAGAAACTCTCCCTCATGCACTGTAAAATCAATGCCGTGCAATACCTGATTTGTCCCGAATATTTTCGAAAGATTTTCAACTGCAAGTTTTTCATTCATCTAGTGTACCCACTTCTCTAACAGACGTTCTTTTTCCGCTTTGGTGTCGTTGCCCATATCTGCATATTTGATATTCGAAGGATAATTTTCCATCTCAAAATCGACATCTTTGTAAATTTTTTCAGGAAAATATAATGCCTTGTCTTCTGCAACCAGCGTCGTATTTAAAAAATCGAACACATCTCTTACACACTGTCTTTCATCTTTTCCCTTGATCATTCCTATGCCATAGCGCGAATAAGGCGACCCTTCTTCAAAATACATTATTTTGAGCGGCGCACCGTTATTGATCTCCATAACAGCCTGTCCTGTCATCGCAAGTCCGATTACTGCTTCGCCTTGTACAAGTGCATTGACGGGTCCTGATCCAGATGAGGTAAACTGTAAGATGTTTTTAGAAAGCTTATCAAAATAGTCAAATGCACGTTCTTCGCCCCATGCGTTCACCAGACTTTTTAAGAACATGTATCCCGTCCCTGAGGATTTCGGATTGGGCATAGATATAAGCCCCTGATATTCCGGCTTCAATAGGTCTTCGTAGTTTTCAGGCTCCTGCAGGCCCCGCTTCCTGAGTTCTTCAACATTTATTGCAATACAACCGCCGTTTCGGCATTCCGGTAAAACTTTCTGATCCGCATTCAACATGTCGTCTTCAAATTTAGAAGTATCATATTCCGAAAGATCGGCAAAAGCGTCCTTCAGTTTATCGACATACCCATATTCCATATCATAAGTGATATCACATTCCGATTTTTCTCCCTCAACAAGAAGACGAGCCGCCTGATTGCCGGTGGGCATATAGCCAACGATAATATCATATTGCGGAAATTGTTCTTTCAGACGTGAAAGGATAAATTCATTGCGGTATTGCTCTGCGCTGGAATAGATTATGACTGTATTTTGGCCTTTGCCTGAACAGGAAGTAAATGAAAAGCACAATAAAATGGCTAATATGACTATTAAAAAGCGCTTCATGCCTACCCCCATACCAACAACCCTTACTTTTTCATTCCTGACAAATCAAGATGTATTTGAGACGACAAGCACCCAAAAGGGTGCTTTTTTGCTATATATTTCTTGAACGACAAAGTAATAGTTTTTGTTCTTTTGTTATCGCAAAATTATTATAGCATCGTAAATGAACACAGTCAACGTACATATGACTCCAAACAGCATATTTGCGTTCGTTTTTTATAGTAATAGTGGCAATATGTAACAAAGAGGCGGTTTTGCAACCGCCTCTTTAGTACTATTTCTGTTTTTGCTCTTGCTCCATTTTCAAGTTTTCAAATGCGCTGTATATCATCAGCTTGATACGGTTTAACTGGTTTACCTCTGATGCGCCCGGGTCGTAATCCACCGCGACAATGTTCGCCTGCGGATATGTGTTGCGTATCCCGCGGATCATGCCCTTTCCTACCACGTGGTTAGGTAGGCAGGCAAAAGGCTGTACACAGATAATATTAGGCGCGCCTTCTTCAATCAAGTGAAGCATTTCCGCCGTCAGGAACCATCCCTCTCCTGTGCAATTCCCGCACGAGATCATATCTTCTGACTGCTCAGCCAGATGATGGATATTCGGATATGGCGTATAGTATTTGCTCTTTCTAAGGGCACGCTGAATGGGGTTGCGGAACCAGTTAACAAACCAAATACCAAACATAGATGCCTTA
Organism: Christensenella sp.; assembly: GCF_034927525.1. Classification (NCBI taxonomy): domain Bacteria; kingdom Bacillati; phylum Bacillota; class Clostridia; order Christensenellales; family Christensenellaceae; genus Christensenella; species Christensenella sp. The sequence continues at coordinate 5,064 of NZ_JAYFPU010000375.1, read as the reverse complement.
TAGACCCCTTTGGATTTTCCCATTTCCTCATGCTTAAATTTACAGCTATATAAGCTATATGTAAAAAACTCCATTAGCGCAGGCATCACGGCCTCGCCGCCTTCCCGCTCGATCACCTCGATCGCGTGGTTATTGGCGTCTGGATGATATTTTACGAGGATCTCTCCGACGATACCGACCTTCGGCTTTACAACATTGGTACGTTCGATCGCCTCGAAATCCCGCACCATCTGTTTTGAAGCCTTACGATAGCCAAAATACCGCGTGTTTTTTACGATATCCTGTACTTTCGCGACCCACTTGTCAAACAATGCGTCCGTTTCGCCTTTATTCTTTTCATACGGCCGTGTCGCAAGCAGCAGCTTCTGCAGTAAGTCTCCCAGCGGAATGGCAAGAAGCAGACGCATAGCCAATCCTCCCGTAAACTTAAAGCCAGGATTCTTTTCCAGACCTGAGAAGTTTATGGATACGACGACCACCTGCGGGAAGCCCGCTTCCTTCAAAGCCTTGCGCAGGAAAGCCAGATAATTTGACGCACGACACCCACCGCCCGTCTGCGTGAGCATAATAACAGTGTTATCCGGGTCGAGTTTGCCTGTAATAAACGCATTCACAAGTTGTCCCACGACGATGATCGTCGGGTAACACGCGTCGTTGTTGACATATTTCAAGCCTACGTCGATGTCTTCCTTGGTCACTTCTGTCAGTACCGTAAAGTTGTATCCCGTAGGATCGAACGCTTGCTTTAAAAACTGGAATTGAAGCGGCGCCATCTGCGGACAAACGATCGTCCCTTTCTCGCGCATTTCCTGTGTGAAAATACGGCGGTGCCATACCGCGTTCTTTGGCTCTGCTTTTTTCTCCGGTTTTTCTTTCGCTTCTTCGCCCTTTTCCTTCAAAGCGGCGATCAGCGAACGCAGCCTTATCTTCGCCGCGCCAAGATTGCTGATTTCGTCGATCTTTAATACCGTGTATATCTTGTCCGCGGCAGAAATGATCTCATGCACCTGATCCGTCGTGATCGCATCCAGCCCGCAGCCAAACGAATTCAACTGCACCATCTGCAGGCAATCATAACGCGCTACCGCTGCAGCCGCTTCATAAAGGCGCGTATGATAGGCCCATTGATCCATGACCCGAACCGGGCGCTCCAAATGTCCCAAATGCGCTACACTGTCTTCTGTCAGTACCGCAAGACCGTAGCTTGTAATAAGCGAGGGAATCCCGTGATTGATCTCCGCATCTACATGGTAAGGCCGTCCCGCAAGCACAATGCCTGTATTTCCCGTCTCCTTAAGCCACTGGATCGTTTTCTCGCCCTGCTCACGCATATCCTGCTTGAAGCGGTCAAGCTCGGCATACGCGGCGTCTGAGGCCTCCTGTGCCTGTTGCTCGGTGATCCCATATTTGCCGAATTCCTTCATGATCTTTTTGGGCATGAACTCCTGTTCATCAAGGGCCACAAAGAAATTGATAAATTCTATCCCATTCTCCGACAGAACATCCATATTATTTTTAATTACTTCCGGATAAGACGTCACGACCGGACAATTGTAATGATTGTTTGAGTCGCCGAACTCCTTGCGCTCATACGGAATACATGGATAAAAGATCTTCTTGACGCCTTTTTCAGCAAGATTCTCTATGTGTCCGTGAATCAGTTTCGCCGGATAGCACACCGTATCTGATGAGATCGTCTCCATCCCTTTTTCAAAGATCGCATGGTTGGAGGGGTCCGACAATACGACGCGGAATCCGAGCTTAGTGAACATCGCATGCCAGAAGGGATAGTTTTCAAAAATATTCAGTGCACGCGGAATACCGATCGTCCCGTTGGGCGCCTGATCTTCCGGCAAAGATTCATAATCAAATACGCGCTTCAGTTTATAATCATATAAATCAGGCAGATCGTTTTTCTTGACAACCCCGCTTCCCTTTTCGCAGCGATTGCCCGAAACAAACTTTCTACCATCTTCAAATGTCGTGATGGTCAGCATACAGCGGTTTTCACATTTACCGCAACGCGCAAAGCTTCCCTTGTAGGTAAATTCGGAAAGCTCATCTTTCCCAAGCATGCCCGAGCGTTTGCCCTTCATCTCTTTTTTCGCGAGCAGTGCGGCGCCAAACGCCCCCATCAATTCCGCAATATCCGGACGTACTACCTCTCTGCCCAGCTCCAATTCAAAGGTGCGCAGGATCGCATCGTTCTTGAACGTACCGCCCTGGACAACAATATTTTTGCCAAGATCAGCCGGATCCTTGACCTTAATGACTTTGTAAAGTGCATTTTTAACGACTGAATAAGAAAGCCCGGCGGAAATATCCCCCACCGTAGCGCCTTCCTTCTGTGCCTGTTTAACACGGCTGTTCATAAATACCGTGCAGCGCGTACCCAGATCGACCGGATTGCGCGAAACAAGAGCCTCTTGTGCGAATTCCTGGATTGGTATGCCTAGTGAATAGGCAAAGGTCTGCAAAAAGCTGCCACAGCCGGAAGAGCATGCTTCGTTGAGCATGATGCCATCGACAACTCTATCCTTGATGTGCAGACATTTCATATCCTGACCGCCAATATCAATGATCAGGTCAACTTCATTGTTAAAAAACTCCGCCGCTTTATAGTGCGCCATCGTTTCGATCTCACCAAGATCAAGCTTCAATGCTTCCTTGATGATCGCCTCGCCATAGCCTGTGACACAAGCTCCGGCGATATAAGCTTTTTCAGGAAGCTTATCGTAGATATCGCGTGCGATCTCTACCGCAGAATCAAGCGGACTGCCCTCGTTGGAATGGTAATGTGAATAAAGCATACGGTATTGATCGTCGATCAGTACCGCTTTGATCGTTGTACTGCCTGCATCAAGCCCCAGGTAACACGCGCCCTCCGCTGTACTGATCTCTGCACGTTCTACATTTTTCTGCGCATGGCGTGCATTGAACGCCTCATGTTCTTCTTCCGTCTCGAACAGCGGACGCAAACGACGTGTCTCATGCGCGCCTTCCCCTGCATTTGTAAGCATATCCGGAAGATCTTTGATCTGGAAGGACTTTCCCTCTGCCATCAGCGCCGCACCCAGCGCGACAAATAAATGTGAATTCTCTGGATGAATGATTGCGTCGCCACTTAAATGAAGCGTTTCAATAAACCGCTGGCGAAGCTGTGTTAAATAGTGCAACGGCCCTCCCAAAAAGGCAACGTTGCCGCGGATCGGTCGTCCGCACGCAAGACCGGATATGGTCTGATTGACTACCGACTGAAAAATAGACGCAGCAATATCTTCCTTGGCTGCGCCTTCATTGATAAGCGGCTGTACATCCGTTTTTGCAAATACGCCACAGCGCGCTGCGATCGGATACAGTGTATTGTATGACTCTGCGAGTTCATTGAGCCCCATCGGATCGGTATTTAGAAGCGTAGCCATCTGGTCGATAAACGCGCCTGTACCGCCAGCGCACGTACCGTTCATACGCTGTTCCAAAGACGGCTTCATGTATGTGATCTTCGCGTCCTCGCCGCCAAGCTCCAAAACAACATCCGCCTGTGGGATGTATTTCTGCGTTGCACGCGCACCTGCCACCACTTCCTGTACAAAGGGCAGATCCAGCAGCGTTGCAACAGTAAGGCCACCAGAACCTGTAATGGCCGAGGTGACCTCATACTCCCCGCATTCTTGTGCGACCTCTTTAAAAAGATTGAAAAGCTCTCCGCGTACATCCGAAAAATGTCTTCTATATCTGTCAAATAAAATATTATTTTCACCGTCTACCAATACGATCTTAATGGTGGTAGAACCGATGTCCAAACCTAACTTGTATTCTGCCATACAAAACCTCCTGCTGACAAAGTATTATACCAAATATATATGAACTATACAAGAACAGAAAAAGGGTGGATGCTTGTCACATCCACCCTTTTTAATATTAATTTTATGCTTAGAGCGGTCTCTTACCAGTGATAAATCTGCTCTGGAACCAAGAACCCATGCCTCTTTGGACAATCTGTCCTGAGCCGGACGACGCATCCAATATCTGTCCGCCGCCAAGGTAGATACCTACGTGACCAGTCACACATACGATGTCACCGCGTTCGAGGTCATCCCAGCCTACCGAAGTATAACCGGAGCTTGCCCAACCACCGGAAGTCATGTATCCGATGCCATTGCCACTCTGCTGCAGTGCATAGTAGATAAAGCCTGAGCAGTCAAACGAATCCGGGCCCTTACCGCCAAGACGGTACGGTTTTCCAAGCTGATCCATCGCTACGCTGATGAATGCTTCAACATTGCCCGGGTCAGCCGAATAAGAGGGCTTGGAGGGCTTAGGCTTGCTGCTGGAAGAACCACCACCGCTCGATCCGGAGCTGGAAGAACCGCTGCTGCTCGATCCAGAGGAAGAACTGCCATTCCCCTTGTTAGAGGAACTACTTTCTTCTTTCTTCTTTGCATCTTCAGCTGCTTTTTTGTCTGCCTCTGCTTTTGAAGTAGAAACTTCAGCATTGTCAGAGAACAATACATCCTTTGTTACATTACCAACGCTGCCATCGTCCGTAAGGCCGCTCATACGCTGGAATTCTCTTACAGCTTTATCTGTCATTTCACCGAAATGACCAGTTACGCTTACGTTATAACCAAGCTCTAATAATCTTTCCTGAATACGGGACACATCGTCGCCATCAGCGCCCAGTGCCGCGGTATATTCTTTTGCATCAGCAGAGAAAATCGCCGCCTGCGTTGCCGGGCCTGCCGCACCGTCTACATCAAGACCGTGCTTACGCTGGAAGGCCTGTACAGCCATCAGTGTTGCCGGGCCAAATAAATCTGTGGGCTGATCCTGCGACATATAGTGCAATTCCATAAGGCGTTCCTGTAATGCCGGAACGGAAGGATCTTGCATTCCCGCTGTCAGCGTCACATATTGAGGCGTCGGCTCGGGCGTCGGTTCCGGTGTTGCCACTGGTTCTTCTACCGACTGTGCCGTCAAGGAACTGTCTTCTTCTGTAATCTGTGTTGTTTGCTGTGTCGCATCGACAACTGCCGGTGCCTGCGAAGGCGTCTCTGTCGGTTC
>NZ_JAYFPU010000255.1:0-6824 GCF_034927525.1 Christensenella sp. | reverse complement strand
TGTCGCTTATGATCACGCTATTTGAAGCGCAAATGATGCTGGAAAGCACGGCATTTGTTTCTTTGATGATCTTGGGCGTGAACCTTGCTCTTAAGGGTGGCATCAATTTATATAAAAAGAATTTAAGGAAAAAGGAACTGGCATGAAGTTAACGAGAAATCAATTTGACCTTTTAACCTGTATGGAAAAAAACGGCGCGCTTACGCAGCGTGAGATGGCAAAGTCATTGAATAAGGCGCTGGGAACGGTGAATAAGGGATTGGCAGAGCTGATGCAGCTCGCTTATATAAAAGATGGAGTGCTTACCGCAAAGGGACTGGAGGCTTTGGAACCATATCGTGTAAAGCGTGCCATTTTTATTGCGGCAGGCTTTGGTTCGCGCCTTGTACCCATCACGCTCAATACACCAAAACCGCTTGTAAGGGTGCAGGGGACAAGAATCATTGATACTTTGCTTGATGCAGTCCTTGCGGCTGGGATCGAGGAGATTTATATCGTGCGTGGGTATTTGGCGGAGCAGTTTGACCAGCTTATTTATAAATATCCCAATATCCATTTTATTGAAAATGCAGTATACAATGAAGCGAATAACCTCTCGTCAGTTGTATATGCGCGTGAATTATTGCAAAATGCCTATGTGCTAGAAGCAGACCTGTTGCTGTATCATCCGGAGATATTGACAAAGTATCAATATTGTTCTAATTATCTGGGGGTGCCGGTAAAAGAAACAGACGACTGGTGTTTTTATAGTGCGAACCGCAAATATATTACGAAAATGAGTGTAGGCGGCACAGACTGTTACCATATGTTTGGAATATCTTATTGGACGCAAGAGGACGGTAAAAAGCTGTCTGAATGTGTTATGGAGGTATACGAAAGTCCCGGCGGGAAAGAACGATATTGGGATCAGGTGCCGCTTGAATACCACTTGAAGGATTTTCATGTAGAAATCAGGGAATGCAGTTTTGATGATATCACGGAAATCGATACGTATAATGAATTGAAAAAAATCGATCCGGCGTACGGCGAAGTTTAAATTTTTTCAATCGTAACATTCTCGCTGTCCGACAGAAACGCAAGCAGACGTTCTTTTTGTGCCATAGCGTCCTCATAGCCGGCCTGATGCTGTGCAGAAAGCTTTTGCGGGTCCTTTTCCATACGTCCCGCGATGATCGGTTTGGTGGGGCGGATGATGAACGCATTACCGTCAGTTTCTTCCTGCTCGGCAATGCGGATACTTTCATTGTAATATTGATAACGGTTTGCCACAGTGCGGGCAAAATCACGATGGGCAGGGTAGCGCAAATAGGCGTACCAGCCCATTTTGCTTTTATGGTGCTCAAATCCGGCATTGCGTGTCAAAACGATCACGTTTTTGCGATTACCCTTCTTTAAGGAATATTCAATAGGTACCGAATCGCTTGCGCCGCCATCCATCAATTTGTGCCCATCAACCTGTACGATCGTAGAGGCCATAGGGATCGCTGCCGTGGCACACAGGTATTTCATATCGGCTTCATCCTCTAAGTCATGCAACTGTTGATAGAACGGTCTGCCATCCTTCAAATTCGTGGCGACGATCGTAAGCTTTTTGGGCGAAGCCTTAAACGCGTCATAATCAAAAGGGATAATATTGCGCGTTACCTCATAAAACACATACCTCATACCAAAAAAAGAACCGGTGGTTAAAAAATTCCAAAAGCTCAGATATTTATTGTTGATACAGGTATTGTATATCTCAAGATTCCTGCCATATTGGTTGGAGACATAGGAGATCGCGTTCGCTGCGCCGGCAGAGACGCCGATGATGTCTTCCATGTGGATGCCCATTGATAAAAAAGCGTCCAGAACACCCGCAGTATAAGACCCGCGCATTCCGCCGCCTTCCAAAATCAATCCTGTCTTTGCCATGCCGTATCACCTCAGTTCATTATTATAACTTTTTTATCAAATAAAATCAAAAGTGTGGTAAAATGGTTGCAGGGGAGAATGATGAATGGAAGCATTGATTGGGATAGTGATCGCGGCTGTTGCCGTTTGCTGTATGTATTTTTTTATGACATCTTCGCGCGCGGTAGATTTCGGCGCATGGATGAAGTCGTATAAATATGCTCATCGCGGGCTGCACAACGAACAAATGCCCGAAAATTCACTGGAAGCGTTTGAAAATGCGATTTGTCACGGATACGCGGTCGAGCTGGATGTCCATCTTTCAAAAGATGGGCAGGTCGTTGTTTTTCACGACGATACGCTTGTACGCGTGACGGGTGAAAGCGGAAAAATTGAAGATTATACGCTCGCGGAGCTAAAACAGATGCGGCTTGCAGGCACGCAGTGTACGATCCCGACGTTAAAAGAAGCGCTTGCGCTGATTGACGGGCGCGTACCTTTGCTGATAGAGACCAAAAACACCGGCAGCGCGGGACAGTTAGAGATCAATCTGTACGAAATCATGAAGGAATACCATGGAAAGTATGCATTGCAGTCTTTTTCGCCTTTCTCGATGCGTTGGTTCAAAAAGAACGCGCCGGACATACTGCGCGGACAGCTTTCGGCAACGTTTTCTTATGGAGCAGAAGAACTTCCAAAGTGGAAACGCTCGATGCTCAAGCATTTGTGCACCAACTTCGTATGCCGTCCGCATTTTATCAGCTATGAGATGGAAGGGTATTGTATGCCTGTTGTGCAAAGGATGCGTAAAAACGGATTGCCGCTCCTGATCTGGACGGTGCGTTCGAAGGAAAATAAAGAGCGTATCATGAAAAATGCAGACGCAGTGATCTTTGAAGACTTTGAGGCATGAGGAATATAAAATGAAAGAGACAATACAAAAAAAGCAGAGCAAGATAGTGCCTGTATTACTGGTTATTTTTGGTGCGCTTGCTTACTTGATCTTACTGCCGCAGATATGGTGGCTGGGGCTTGCTTTTGCCGCACTCGCGGTAATATGGGGTGGCATCACACTCAGAAAATACAATCTGTTTTCCGTTATTGCTATGCTGCTTGGCATCGTAGCTTGTCTTATTTATGTTTTCAGCCGATAGCTTTTAATAAAAAGGTAGTAAATACTATACTTTTCAGATAAAATAGGTATATCAGAAATAACGGGAGGGTGGTTCCTTGTTAAAGCTATATAGAGGCCTTGGAAAATACACAGGTCAACTTCTTTTGCTTGTGCTTTTGTTATTGGGGCAGGTGTTTTCACTTTTAATGCTGCCGAATATCATGTCCACGATCATCGATCAGGGCGTTATTGCAGGTGATATGGGCTATATCACGACGGCTGGACTGGTCATGCTGGGCATATCTTTGGGCGGCTCTGCCTGTGCCATCGGCGTAGGCTATTTTGCGTCCAAAGTCGGTGTCGGGTTTTGTACTGACGTCAGGAAAAGGCTGTTTCACAAAGTAGGAGAGTTCACCCTAGCGGAATTCGATAAAGTAGGTACTGCTTCTCTTACAACGCGGACGACGAACGACATTATGCAAATACAGGATTTTACGATCATGCTGTTTCGCGTGATCATCTTAGCGCCTATCATGTGTGTAGGCGGCGTTGCGATGTCCATGCAGAAAAACGCGCAGCTTGCGTGGGTGATCATTGCCTGTATGCCGTTGATCGTAGTGTTTTTGGTCATTATCATGCGCCGTGCGTTCCCAATCTTCAAATCTGTACAGTCAAAGCTCGATCAGGTCAATCTGGTGATGCGTGAAAACATTACGGGGGTGCGCGTTATTCGTGCGTTTACTGCGGAAGGCCGCGAGGAAAAACGCTTTGAAGAAGCAAACGAGATCATGACACAAACCTCAATCAAATCGCAGACATTGCTTTCTACGCTGATGCCGATATTGATGCTGATTGTCAATTTAGGGACGATCGCTGTCGTGTGGTTCGGTGGACAGCAGATCGCGCAGGGTTCTCTTGCAGTGGGTGATTTGATGGCGTTCATACAGTATCTGGTGCTGATCATGTATGCACTCGTGATGATGTCGATGATCTTTGCCATGATGCCACGCGCCAGTGTGTGTGCAGACCGCATCAACGAGGTCATGGATATCAAGCCGGACATCGTAAACAGCAAAAACCCTCAAACACCGCAAGAAAAAACAGGCGTTGTTGAATTCAAAAATGTTACCTTCAGATATGGCGACGCAGAAAAATCTGTGGTATCCAATATCTCATTCTCTGCGCAGCCGGGTCAGACGACAGCAATCATCGGCGCAACAGGAAGCGGCAAGTCATCTATCATTATGCTGATCCCGCGGCTTTATGATGCTTCCGAGGGCGAGGTACTGGTCGACGGTGTCAATGTGCGTAACTACGATGTGCATGAGCTGCGCAAGCGTATCGGTTATGTGCCGCAGAAGGCTGTGCTGTTCTCTGGCACGATCAAAGAAAATATTGCCTATGAGGATGAGTCGATGCCTGCTGCACAAATAGAAAAAGCGGCACAAATCGCACAGGCGGATATTTTTATCGAACAAAAGAAAGACAAATACAACGATCCGATCGCGCAGGGTGGCTCCAACGTGTCCGGCGGTCAGAAGCAGCGCCTCGCCATTGCGCGCGCGCTTGCGACGGACGCCAGTATCTTTGTATTTGACGATAGTTTTTCCGCGCTCGACTTCAAGACGGATGCGGCGCTCAGAAAAGCGATCAAGGAAAATACACAGGGTGCTACAGTTATTATCGTAGCGCAGCGAATCAATACGATCATTGATGCAGACAATATCCTTGTGCTTGACAAGGGACAGATCATCGGACAGGGTACGCATGACGAACTGGTGAAAACATGCGATGTTTATGCCGAGATCGCGCGCACGCAGATGTCGTAAAGGGGGTGTTTTATTGTGAAATCGAAGAATAAGAAGCAAGACAGCACGAATAACAAAGCAAAGAACTTCGGCGGTACGGTAAAGCGCCTGCTTGGTTTTTTTGCACCGTATAAGAAGCAACTTATTGCGGTACTGGTTTTTGCGTTTTTGGGTACATTGTTCCTAATCATCGGTCCTAAGGTATTGGGGGAAGCGACAAATACGATCTTTGCGGGAGTGGCGAGTGCGGCGGAAGGCAATGAAGCAGGCGCGGGTATTGACTTTGTGCGCCTGTCTCAGATACTGGCTTCGCTGGTCGTTATTTATGGACTGTCGGCACTGTTTACGTATATGCAGCAGCGTGTGACGGCGCGGGTAGCGCAGCGTACGGTGTTTGATCTGCGCGAGGCGGTTGATCAAAAAATCCAGCGTCTGCCGCTCAACTATTTTGATACGCATACGCACGGGGATATCCTGTCGCGTACAACGACGGATATCGAGCGGATCAGCGCGACGATCCAGCAATCCATGACGCAGCTGATTACTGCGGTATTTACGATCATCGGCATCATCGTGATGATGTTTTCCATCAGCTGGCAGATGACGCTGATCGCGCTGCTCGTTCTTCCTGCGGCGCTGTTCCTGTCGTCGCTTGTGGTCAGGAAGTCGCAGAAGTATTACATCGGACAGCAAAACAAGCTGGGCAACGTCAACAGCTATGTGGAGGAGATGTATTCCGGCCACAATATCATCAAATTATATAATACTGAAAAACGCACGGAAGCGGAGTTTGACGAAATGAATGATGCGCTTTACGAAGATGCGCGCCGTTCCCAGTTTGCGTCCAGTATCCTGATGCCCATCACGAATCTTGTGGGCAACGTCGGATATGTTGGGATATGTGTGTTGGGCGGTATCATGACGTCAAACGGGACGCTCACGGTAGGCGCGATCCAGGCATTCATCCAGTATATGCAGCAATTTACGCAGCCCATCGTACAGACCTCCAATATCGTTAACCTGCTGCAATCGACGGTTGCGGCGGCAGAGCGCGTGTTTGAGCTTCTGGACGAACCGGAGCAGGTGCCGGAGAATAAGGAATTGAAAGTCATTGGAAACATCAAAGGAGAGATCACCTTTGACCATGTTCGATTTGGTTATACGCCGGATAGGATACTCATCTCAGATATGAACGTTCATGTTGCGCCGGGGCATAAGGTCGCGATCGTAGGGCCGACGGGTGCGGGTAAAACAACGTTGGTCAATTTGCTGATGCGGTTTTATGAACTCAACAGCGGCAGCATACAGGTAGATAGTGTGGACATCCGCGATATCTCGCGTCAAAATCTGCGGCAACAGTTCGGTATGGTACTGCAGGAGACGTGGCTGTATTCAGGCTCGATTCGCGACAACATCCGCTATGGACGGCCGGAGGCGACGGACGAAGAAGTATATGAGGCCTGCCGTATGGCAAATGTGGATTCGTTCATCAGGACGCTGCCGGGCGGCTATGATATGATCATCAATGAAGATGGCAGCAACATCTCGCAAGGCCAGAAACAGCTGCTGACGATCGCGCGTGCGTTTTGCGCACGACCGCAGGTGCTGATCCTGGACGAGGCGACGAGCTCAGTTGACACCCGTACTGAAAAGCTGATACAGGATGCGATGGACAAGCTGACGCAGGGGCGTACCAGCTTCATGATCGCACACAGGCTTTCGACGATCAAGGATGCGGATATTATTCTTGTGATGAAGGACGGGGACATCATTGAGCAGGGAAGCCATGACGAGCTGATGGCACAGAATGGTTTTTATACAGGGCTTTATAACAGTCAGTTTGCCTAAAGACTGCGGGAAAAAATGCGGAAGGGAGTGCTGAAGCGATGACGGAAGATTTTTAACAGTTTACAAGTTCGCGCCTTGACAGTCTCTCTAATACGGAGCGTCAGATATTCAACTATGTTGTAAAGAATATGCACAAGGTCAAGAAAATGAGCATACGGGAGCTT
>NZ_JAYFPU010000050.1:0-2013 GCF_034927525.1 Christensenella sp. | reverse complement strand
CTGAATTCCTAGGGACAAAACTCAAACACCCCACTGGAAGCCAAATGCCAGTGGGGTGTTTTGCATCAAGACCTACCGTTTAGCCAGGGCGGCACTACCGATGACCAGGGCGGTGGTGGCGATGATGAATGAGACGATGCTAATGATGAATCCTGCGATTTTCATGGAATCTACCTCTTTTCTTTTTTTATATTATATCATGATCCAAGCTGAATTTCAGCTAAAAGAAGTAAACTAAAGATGTGTGTTTGTACCCAGAGAAATAAAAGGAAAAAGGAGGTCTGTATGCTTGATCTGGTGAATGTAAAGGTTAGATTGACGAAGGAGGAATGGGCACAGCGTAAGATGGAGAAGAAGGCTCTGGCCCTTAAGCGGGGGGAATGCCAGCGGCGGGTAAAGGCGCTGGGTATCCCGGTGATGATCCTCTTTGACGGATGGGATGCAGCGGGGAAGGGGACCCTCATTAACGATCTGATGATTCCCCTGGATCCCCGGAGCTTTACGGTGTACAATTGCAAGCGGACCGTCAATGATGATGAAGCCAATCGGCCCTTTTTATGGCGGTATTGGATGAAGACGCCACCAAAGGGACAGATGGTCATCCTGGATAGCAGCTATTACTCCGATTTGGTACACCAGACAGATCTCCAGGGGGCTGATTATCAGCTAATGCTTGCCGAAGCCAATGAATTTGAGGCGACCCTTTCCGCTAGTGGCACCCTTATTGTAAAATTCTTTGTCCATATCAGCCGCAAGGAACAGCGCAGGCGCTTTAAAAAACTGGAAGCCCGTAAGGCGACCCGCTGGCGGGTTACGGATTCGGATTGGGCTGAAAATGCACGATATAAAGCACTGGCAGCCCGATATGACACGGCCCTGGAGGCCACTGACAGCGACTGTGCCCCCTGGGAAATTATCGAAGGGGAGGATAAGGCTTATGCTGGTCTAAAGGTATATAGCCTGTTGGCCCAGCGCCTGACGGCAGCCATTGCCAAGGTGGAGGCCGCAGAAAAGCCAGTTTATCGGCCGTTGATTACCGCTGGGGATGATCCTTTGGGGACGGCCATACTCAGTGGCGTCGATATGGATCAGCACCTTGATCGGAAGGCTTACAAAAAGGAGCTGACCGCCTGTCAAAAACGCCTGCGTACCCTGGAGTACGATATTTATCGTCGTCGGATTCCTGTGGTTCTGGGCTTCGAAGGCTGGGATGCTGGTGGCAAAGGGGGAGCCATCAAGCGTTTGTGCGAGAATCTGGATCCCCGGGGATACCAGGTCCATCCCACGGCAGCACCAACCCAAGAGGAACTGAGTCATAACTGGCTGTGGCGGTTTTGGCGGACGGTGCCGAAGCGCGGGCATTTCAGCATTTATGACCGTACCTGGTATGGCCGGGTTATGGTGGAGCCCATTGAGGGCTTTTGTACGCTGGCGGAATATGACCGGGCCTTTTCTGAAATCAACGATTTTGAAAAACAGCTGACGGATTTTGGGGCTGTTGTCCTCAAATTTTGGATGAACATTACCCCGGAGGAGCAGGAGCGTCGCTTTAAAGAGCGGGAGGCTGACCCGGATAAGCAGTGGAAGATTACAGAGGAGGATTGGCGGAATCGGGAGAAGTGGGATGCTTACACCGTGGCAGTGGACCGGATGCTGCTGCGTACCTCCACAACCGCAGCACCCTGGATCATCGTAGAGGGCAATGATAAGTACTATGCCAGAATTCGGGTGCTGAAGGCGGTTATTGAAGCGATAGAGCAGAAATTTGCCGATTTACGCCTCTGATATCGACTTACAAAACGAAAAAACTGACAATTTTTTATCTCTATTTGTTTGTATACAGGTAAAATGAAGTGTGATATAATTATTTAAGGTAAAAATTTGTACTAAAATCTATTACAAATGCAGTAATTGCGATTTTAAGGAGGAACTATGTCTAAAAAGATGATGACGATGGATGGTAATCAGGCCGCGGCTCACGTAGCTTACGCTTTTACCGAAGTCGCCGGGATT
>NZ_JAYFPU010000152.1:0-4792 GCF_034927525.1 Christensenella sp. | reverse complement strand
CAGGCGTATTCCGTTTCTTTATAAGAAGACAGATTCCACGATGCGCGGAAACATTGGCGCAGAGCTTACGGCTATGCTCAAAGCATCCGGGCGAAACGCGTTGGTGTTTGTTCCGGCTTTCCCGCGAATGGGAAGGACAGTGAAGGACGGGATATTCAGGGTAGGGGGCGAATTGTTGAGCACGACCTCGTACGCGCGCGACCCGTTCCAGCCGGTCGTAAGCGATAAGGTGGTGGATATCGTCAGACAGCAGACAGAGTTGCCTGTACGGATGATCGATGTGGCGACGGAAAAATTGCCGCAGGATGCGCCGGAAATTTTGGTGTGCGACGCGCAGAGCGAGCAGGAGCTGGAGGAGATCGCGCAATGCCTTGCGCCGATAGCAGACAAGATCGTGCTTGCGGGCTGTGCGGGATTTGCGGCCTATGTCGCCTCGTATATTCACGGAACAAGGCAAAAGAATACGGAGACGTGTCCGGAAGGTTCGGGGCATATCATGCTGTGCGGCAGCATCAACGAGCGTACGCGGCAGCAGGTATTGTATGCCAAAGAAAAGGGGATGTCCAGTTACAGGCTGCGGCCTGCGGATTATCTGGGGGAAAGCCTGACGCATAGTTCGCAGGCAAAGATAGGGGAACTCAGCCGCGGCAATGGCACGGTGTTGCTGTATACTGCAGACAGTGAAGGTGATATCCTTGCGGCAAAAGACTATGCGGCGGCAAACGGGATGGATGGCGAAAACCTTCACCTGCGCATCGCACAGGGGTTGGGACGTATCGCGCGATATTGCATCTCGGATAAGCATGTCGGTATGCTTTCCGTGATCGGCGGAGATACGCTTTTTGGTGCAATGCAGGGGATAAAGCCCAAGGGATTCGTCCTTTGCCGCGAAGCGCTGCCGGGCGTGATTTTGTCCCGGCTGGTGTTTGCGAATGGCATGGAAAAATACATGCTTTCCAAGGCGGGCAGTTTTGGGGAAGAAACGGTGCTGTGGGACATGGGGCGGCTGTTTACAGAATAAAATTGATACAACAAAAGAGGCGGGGAGCTTACTCCCGCCTCTTTCGCTATTTTATGGTCTATTTGTTGGCAATCGTTTTGCGCACCGCCGCTGCGATGGCATTCGCGTCAAGGCCGTATTTTTGCATCAGGCTGTTATATGGGCCGCATTCCGCGTGCAGGTCGTCCATACCTACGAAGGTGACAGGGCAAACGGCGTTCTCCTGACACAGAACCTCACAGACAGCACCGCCGAGGCCGCCGATCACATTGTGTTCTTCTGCTGTTACGATCGCGCCGCACTGTCTGGCAGCGTCGACCACCGCCGCACGGTCGATGGGCTTGATACAGAACATGTCGATGACGCGCGTCTCTATTCCTTCCTTAGCGAGAATGTCGGCAGCGTCAAGCGCATAACCGACCAGCGCGCCGCAGGCGATCACGGCAACGTCCTTGCCGTCGCGTACCACCTTGGCCTTGCCGTCCGTGAAGGTTTCGCCGGGCGCGTAGATATCCTGAAACGCGTTGCGCGAAAGACGAATGTACATAGGCGAGCAATCGTCGATGGCATGCTTTACGAGCCAGTCTGTCTGTACTGCGTCCCCGGCGACGTACACTTTGAAATTAGCGAGGCTGCGCATGATGGCGATATCCTCGATCGCGTGATGGCTGGGGCCGTCAAACGCATCAGAAAGTCCGCTGTACGCGCCCATCAGCTTGATGGGCAGTCCGGAATAGGAGCCGAATGCACGGGCGGAAATAAGCCCGATGCTCGTCAGGAACACCGCAAAGGTGTTGGCAAAGGGTATCTTGCCGCTGGCGGCGAAGCCTCCTGCCATGGCGGTCATGTTTGCTTCGGCTATGCCTACGTTAAAAAAGCGGTGGGGGCAGGCGTCGCGGAAAATACAGGATTTGGTGGAGCCGCACACATCAGCGTCCAGCACAACGATCCTGTCGTCATTTTTACCGTATTTTACCAAGGCTTCCCCATACGCGTCTCTGATTTCTTTTGCCATTATTTTGCACCTCCCAGCTCGAGCATAGCAGCTTCATACTCCGCATCGCCGATCGGTTTTCCGTGCCATGCGTTTTTTCCTTCCATGAAGGACACGCCTTTTCCTTTGACGGTATGCGCCAACAGGATGGAAGGCATTCCCTTCTTGGCAAGCGCCTGCCCGTACGCGTCGATGAGCGCGCCCACGTCGTGCCCGTCGCATTCGATGCAATGCCAGCCAAAGGCTTCGAATTTTGCGCGGATGTTGCCCATGGGCATGATCTCCGCAACTGTTCCGTCGAGCTGTACGCCGTTTAGGTCTAAGATGGCGGTCAGATTATCAACGGCAAACTTGGAAGCGGACATACATGCCTCCCAGATCGTGCCTTCATTGATCTCGCCGTCGCCTAAGATGGCATATACGTGCGCATCGCTTTTGTCAAGGCGCAGGGAAAGCGCCATGCCGAGCGCCGCCGAAAGGCCGAGGCCGAGCGGGCCGGTGGATAGTTCTACGCCGGGCGTATCCTGTGCGCACGGGTGGCCCTGCAGGCGCGTTTCAAAATCGCGCAGGGTTTGCATTTCTTCGACAGGGAAGAAGCCTTTTTCCGCTAGTACGCGGTACAACATAGGGGCGGCATGCCCCTTGGAAAGTACGACGCGGTCACGCGCCGGATTTTTTGGATCGTCCGGATATACGTTGATCGTATGAAAATATAGCGTTGTCAGTATCTCACATACCGAGAGAGAACCGCCGGGATGCCCTGTCTGCTTTTCGTGCAGCACCTCGATCAGGTCTACCCTGAACTTATGGCACAGTTCATTGAGATAAGCGCGTTCTTGTTCCGTTATCATATGATTGCCTCCTTAAATTATCTATTCCTGCATAGAAATGACGATTTTCATCACATCATCAGGATTTTCGTCAATAAATGCAAATGCTTCCTTCAGCCTGTCAGCCGGATAGACACTTGTGATAAAGCCTGCTAGCCTGATGTCTCCGCTCGCTACAAAGCGGATAGCGTCGGCAAAATCCTCGCGGACATACATCATGTGCCCGATCAGGCTGATCTCCTGCCGCTGCAGCACGGGCATTTCGATCTCCACCGGTGCTTTGAAGTTGCCTGTGACGATGATCTTGGAGCTGGGGCGTGCGGCCTCGAGGATAGAAGCAAAGGAACCGCGCGTCGCAGCGCAGTCGATGATCACATCCGCACGCTGCAAGCCAAAATATTTGTCGATGGCGTCAGACAGCGAAATATCCGAGGTATTGACGCAGTATTCGATGCCGCATTCCTTGGCATAGTCTAGCTTCTTTTGGTTGATATCCGTCACCATCACGCGTGTAGCGCCCAAGGCCTGCGCGCTTTGCGCGGTGAGGTTGCCGATCGTCCCTGCACCCACAATGACGACGTTTTGCCCTGCAAGATCGCCCGCGCGCTTGACGGAGCCGATGCCCACGGCGAGTGGTTCTATGAGCGTGGCAAGCTTGGAGTCAAGCCCTTTGCAGGAATGCAGGTAACAGGGGTCTATGGCAAAATATTCGCAGGCAAAGCCGTCCTGATGTACGCCCATCACGCGAAGGTGCTGACATACGTTGAAGCGGCCGATTTTACACGGCCAGCATTCGCCGCAAAACACCTGTGGTTCTACGGTCACAAGTTCGCCGGGCGTGTATCCGGAAACGTTTTTGCCGGTCTTTTCAATAACAGCGGATACCTCATGCCCGATGACAACAGGATAGGTCATATATTTATGCAGCCCGTGATACATCTGGATGTCAGAGCCGCAGATACCGAAGTAGCCGATGCGCAGCAACACCTGATCGTCCGTGATCTCTGGAATGGGCACATCTTCAGCCTCGAGCGTATAAGGAGCGCTCAGCACAAATTTCTTCAAAGCGGTTTCCTCCTTCTGCCTCAATCCTCGATCTTCATAGCGACGACACGGCATGGTGCGCCGCCAAAGCCCTGCAATTTTAAGGGAAAGGCGACGATATACCATTCACTCTCCTCAAGAAGCTCGTCGTCCATATAGACCTCCTCCACAATGACGACGCTGTTTGAGAGCAGCACCTCGTGCGGGGGACGGCCTGTGCCCTCCGGCCAGCCGCCTGCGCTCATACCGTCGATACAAATCGTTTTGATGCCGTGATCGACGAGCCATTGTGCACCGTCTTGTGTGATGTAAGGCCATTCAAACATATATTCAGCAGTCATGGCGCGTTTTTCGCCCCAGCCTGTATAAAGCAATGCAATGTCGCCCTCTTGAAGCAAGTCCGCGAACGGTTCAAGCTGCACGGCACCGACAGAAGGGGAATCCATGTCCTTTAGATTGATCACAACGCCTCTGCCCTGAAAACTGAAAAGATCCATTTCGTCTACTGTTTTCCCGTCAGGAAAGAAGTGACGGGGCGCGTCAAGATGCGTGCCGGTGTGGCTGTTAAAGTCGATACGCTCCGCTAAAAAACCGTGTGTCACATGCTGCGCTTCATAATTTACGTTGGTAGGAAGGTATGTCGGCCATGCGGGGCAGTTATGGTAAATAGGCTGACTCAAATCAAGTATTTTGGTTACGTTGGGCATTTTCATTTTGTTACCAACCTTTCGTATGGGCTGTTAAGTAAGAAGGGGAGACATACCCCCTATGCCTCCCCCTCATCAACATATAGCTGGTTTTGATTACGGATTTACAGGGCAAACATTTGCAACGATCTCATCGATCTGGTCGTTTACCGTGTCAGCCGTCAGCAGAAGAACGTCTACCGGCGTTTCCTGCGGAACGTCTTCACCGTTCCAGAAC
>NZ_JAYFPU010000103.1:0-7116 GCF_034927525.1 Christensenella sp. | reverse complement strand
GTTACAGCTGCGCAAGCAAATAGGCCGCGTTGATGTCGCTCGGGAGGTACGACGACCCGCAGTCCATCCATGTATATTTGTCAATCTGCCCACGGAAGAACTTACTTCTGTTGGTACCCTTTTCCCGGACGATCTCCGCTTGCTCCGCATATTTTGGATTATTGAAAAGCAACGCGCCGCCTTCCCCCATGCTGAAATTCTTGGTCTCGTGGAAGCTGAAACAACCAAAATCCCCAAGCGCACCCACGGCCTTGCCCTGATATTTGGAAAGCACCGCCTGCGCAGCATCGCCCACCACAAGTAATCCATGTTTCTTAGCTATCTTGTTGATCTCATTCATTTCACAGGCGACTCCCGCATAGTGTACGGGCACGATCACCTTCGTGCGTTCTGTGACCGCGTCCTCCACGAGTCTTTCATCCATGTTCATCGTATCCGGACGAATGTCCACAAACACGATCTTTGCGCCGCGCAGTACAAACGCATTCGCTGTAGAAACAAACGTATACGATGGCATGATCACCTCATCACCCGGCCTCACATCACACAGCATCGCCGCCATTTCAAGCGCGTGCGTGCACGACGTGGTCAGAAATACGTTTGCCGCCATACAATGCAGCTTCAGCCATTGGCTGCACCGCTGCGTAAATTCTCCGTCGCCGCATATCTGGTGATTTTCCACCGCCTTTTTCACGTAGTCAAGACTTTTGGGTGCACAAGGCGGAATGTTAAAATTGATCATTTATCGTATACTCTCCTTATTTTTTCAGTGATACGCCGGCCACAATACGCCGGCATAACAGTAAATGGCAATGCCTGCGACTGCCAGACAGACGACCGCGACAGCGATCGCCTCGCTTTTTTTGCTCTTGCATATTTTTTCCACTATCGTTTTGATTCCCGTTGTCATAAAAAACATCAGCGGCAGCAGGCAGGAAAGAACATACCTTCCCTGCGGCTGATAATCGCTTGTGTAGGAATAATACGCGCTCAAAACGACGGGGATCACGATCGCCAGCGCCATGCATATACCAAGCAGCAACTTTTGCCGTTTTTCCTTTGTATTTTCGCTTCTTACAAATGCTACAAACGCCATCACGCATCCAATCATGCCCACAGCAAAGATAGCGCTGTACACCGCATATATCCATATGGGCAACCAGATATCCAGCGCCCCAAAGCAGCCAACCATGCTCAGGTAGGAAAATAGCAGCCATCCCTTGCCCGTGAGCATCTGCCCAAGCGGAATGCCTGCCCGCTGTATTGTTTCTGCCATCGAGGGCTTTAAGCTGTCTATCGCATACAGCTCCTGATAATGCTCCGTCGTTTTAAAACCGAGTATGTCGCCGTTGTAAATCATGTAATTGCGGATAAACCACCATGCAGCAATTGCCGCAAATAAAATAATTACAATATAAATCGACCGGCGGAACTCCTTTTCGCGAAAACTGCGCTTCTCAAGCAGTAGATTGGAAACAAAAAACAGGACGACGCTCAGCAGCAGGAATCCGTAGGCATTATAATAGGAAAGCGCGCATAGCCCCATCCCAATGCCTAAGACCACACAGCTTTTTACCGGCCACCCGTCCTTTAACCCCGTGACCCACGCGAACACGATCAACGAGGTCGAAAAAATCGCCATCATGTCATTGTTGATGTAGCTGGAGAGGAATATAAACTGCGGCAGGAAAGCAACCAGCACAACAAACAGCAGGCGGTACACCCTCTGCGCAAACAGCTGCTCCGCGATCTTAAAACTGATCCATACCGTGAGCGTGGCAAAGATGACATTGACAAGGCGCGCCGCCATAAAGATGGCGTATGCGTCGCCCGTAAATATCCCTGCAATTTTCATAAACAGGACGCCGATGATCTGCGAAACATACGGCGC
Organism: Christensenella sp.; assembly: GCF_034927525.1. NCBI lineage: Bacteria > Bacillati > Bacillota > Clostridia > Christensenellales > Christensenellaceae > Christensenella > Christensenella sp. The sequence goes on along the minus strand of NZ_JAYFPU010000103.1, from coordinate 5,225 downwards.
GAACCCATAAGATATCCCCCATTGCGGATTACGGATCGCCTCCTCCGCCCCATGTGGTAAATATCCGTTCTCAAATATAAACTGCGGAATCTGGTATCGCATCCCCTCATCAGGGGCGGCAAACATAGGTTGCGTGACGCTCCAGAGAAAATAAAAAACAAAAACCAGGGCAAGAAATATAATATGTTCTTGCCTGACAATGTCCCAAACCGTTTTTTTGCCTGTCTTTCCTGTCATCTTCCCTGCGTTTGCCCTTCCCCGCCGCTTACCCTTCTATATCATCCTAAAACCAAGTTGTATCCTATATGTATCATTTATTACAATCTATTTTCAGGGTATCATTTCTACACGCCGTCTACAATAAAAACGTAGCCCGTTCATAGCAAAATTAAGAAAACCTTAACAAATAAATATCCCCCGGCTTAGCCGGCGGTATTTCATATGCGGGCGTAGCCCTGTGCTGCTAGCCGCGTCTCAAGACGCATAATGGTCTGCCACTTGCGATACTACTTCTTGCTACCCGTAAACGGTTTTATATACTCCTTAAACGTTAGTTGCTCATTCACTTAATCCTCCTTGATCTGGTTTTGTATATACTCCGCTATCTTCTTTGCATTCTTTCCAGCAGTATCTATGTAAAATCCTCTACACCAGAAACTCCGATTCCCATGCTTGTATTTCAGGTTCCCGTGCCTTTCATGCAAAAGCAAACTGCTCTTACCCTTCAGAAATCCCACAAATCCAGATACGCTCATCTTGGGCGGTATTTCCACCAACATATGCACATGGTCTATGCACATTTCCGCTTCTACTATGTTCACCTGCTTCCACCTGCACAGCTCTCTTAAAATTCCTCCTATATCTGCTCTAAGCTGACCATAAATCACTTTTCTTCTATACTTTGGTGCAAACACTATGTGATATTTACCCTAAAGGGCACACGTGCAGTTCCATTTTGTATGTGCTAAGCTATTTGTGTCTTGTAACATTTTAAAATCCTCCATTTGCTTTTTTCCTGATTGGCAAACCAAGTTTATTTTATCAAATGGAGGATTTTACTTTTCCTCGCTAAAGCTTTCTCTCTACCACTGGCATAGCCAGTGGTTTCTTCACAAAAAAATAGAACCCTGCAAATGCAGAATTCTATTTTTTGGTGCCGAAGGTGGGAATCGAACCCACACGGTATTGCTACCACAGGATTTTGAGTCCAGCGCGTCTGCCAGTTCCACCACTTCGGCCTGAATCGTTGACCTAAAAATAATAGCATACCGCATGTCAAAAGTCAATTATCAACGTACCTGTTTTTCCTGTAATATTAAGATGTTTTTCACCTGTTTTTCATACAGCCTTCACATACCGCTTCCATAATGAACGCATGATCAAAAAAACAATACTGTCCAGGAGGCGTTCATGAGCAAGAACAAAAAAAACAGAAAAATGACCCGGAAAAAGTGGGTGATCCTGATTACAATGATTGTTGCAGCGGCTCTGCTCGTAATTTTTTTATTGCCTAACCTTTTCCGGCCGGATGCAAGCGCATTGGCTTCTGCTATGCGTACCACAACCGTAGAAACGGGAACGATCGAAACCACAGTAGTAGGTTCCGGAAACCTAACCGCACAAAATACGACAGATATAAAGATTCCATCCGGCGTTACGGTAGAAAACGTACTTGTAGAAGCGGGCGACACTGTGGCCGCAGGCGATCCGCTTGCCACACTCGACGCCGCGTCGGTAAAAACGGCGCTCGCCGAGACCCAGACCACCCTTGCATCCCTCGATTCCCAAATCGACAGCGCAAAAGATGAAAGCGGATCTCAATACATCACGACCTCTGTTTCCGGCCGTGTCAAGCAGATCTTTGCCGAAGCCGGTACCAATACACAAACGACGGTCAGTGAAAGCGGTGCGCTTCTTATACTCTCCATCGATGGAAAAATGAAGGTTTCCTTCCAGCCCTCGCAGACGGATGTCGTCTCGTCCGGAGAAAGCGTCGTTGTAACGCTTTCGGACGGGACAACACAAACAGGTACGGTCACTTCCCTTACAAGCGAATCCTGCACAATTACCTTAACGGACAACGGCCCCGCATACGGCGATACCGTGACCATTATGACAAAGGACGGCACACAAATCGGTACAGGTACGCTTGAAATAAATACCCCCATCAGCATTTTGGGCAGCGCAGGCACGGTACAAAGCATAGACGTTTCGCTAAACGAAAGTGTCAGCAGCGGCGCAACACTCATCACGCTTACCGAGGCCGCCGTTTCCGAAGAATACGCGACATTGCTTGCCCAGCGCGCGCAATACGAGGATGTACTACGCGCACTCATACAGTACGAACAGACCAATACAATCACCGCAGAAACAGCAGGAACGATCAGCAGCGTATCCATCACAGGTACGTCTGACGCGTCCTCTGCGGAAAGCTCTGCAAGTAGTTCCCAATCGTCATCCGCGGGCACGCCTGCGGCCTCTATGGCATCAGGTTCTTTGGATGTCTCTGATAATTCCATCCAGCTACTATCTACAGATGCAAATACAGATTCCCGGGTCACGCTGCTCGCCGATAGCGCGACCGTGTCCCCTATCAGCGGTACAACGGAAATATTCATCAACAATCCGGTAACGGGCAATACCCCGCAGACTACGGTCATGCCGGGCAGCGGTTATACGGGAGTCATCCGCTGGTCGCCAATGGACGCGAAGTTTGCCGCAGGTACATCCTATAGCGCGACCGTCACGCTTACCGCAGACAGCAGCCACCAGTTTGCATCAGACGCGACCGTAAATGTGCAGGGCGCACGCATCGATGCGCAAAGCATAGTCGTCAGTACGGATGCCTCCGGCAATACCCTGACGTTTGACGCGGTATTCCCCGCAACGGAGCAGGCCGCAGCAGCAACGAACAACGCACCGCAAACTTCATCAGAAGAAAGCTCTTCCGGTTCCCCCATATCTGGCAGCAGCGCAGGCGGCGGTTCCTCATCGGGTGGTTCTTCGTCAGGCGGTTCTGTCTCCACGACCGCGGCGACGGCCTCCTCGTCCGATACCGCCGCAAGCGAAACGTCCCTGCTCACAACTGCTTTCACGATATCTTCCGGCAAAGCGGATACGCTGAGCGTCAATATTGACGAACTGGACATCATGTCCGTACAGGCAGGGCAGGACGTATCTATCGTACTGGACGCGCTGCCCGACGAAACATTCAGCGGCACTGTCACAAAAATTTCTGCTTCAGGTACGATACAGTCGGGTGTGACGACATATCCTGTCACCATCACCCTGACGGATGTATCCGACGCGGACATCCTTGCAGGCATGAATGCGACCGCTACCATTTCCATCTCAACAAGCGAAAACGTGTTGCTCATTCCCCTTGACGCACTGCAGGAATCTGGCAGCGAAAAATTTGTGCTGATCGCGGGCAGTTCTGATGGCGAGGCCGGAATGGGAGAGAGACAGACGGTCGAAACAGGGCTTTCGGACGGCACCAGCGTAGAGATCATCTCCGGCCTTTCCGAGGGCGACCAGATCATGTATGAAGAATCCACCTCCACCGACTCCACCGAACAGCAGTCCGGCTTCCCCGGTGGCAGCATGGGCGGTATGGGCGGTGGAACGCCTCCTGAAGGTAATATGCAGGGCGGCGGCATGAGCCGCACGCCAATGGGCGGTTAAGGAGGAAAGCTTATGATTCAGATGAAAGACGTTTCCAAAGTATATGAGATCGGAAACGAGAAGCTGTATGCCTTAAACAACGCTTCTCTTACCATACAGGACGGCGAGTTTGTCGCCATCATCGGCCCCTCGGGCAGCGGAAAATCCACAATGATGAACATCATCGGCTGTCTCGATACGGCAGACAGCGGCGAATATATCCTCGATGGTCAGGAGATCGACGACTATACGGAGGACGAACTGACGCGCGTGCGCAACTTCAAGATCGGTTTTGTGTTTCAGAACTTCAATCTTTTGAATAAGCTGAGTGCTCTTGAAAATGTGGAGCTGCCGCTCATCTATCAGGGCGTTCCCAAAAAGGAATACCACGCGCGGGCGCTTGAAGCGCTCGACCGCATAGGGCTTTCCGACCGCATTCACCACAAGCCGGCCGAGCTTTCCGGCGGCCAGCAGCAGCGCGTCGCCGTTGCACGCGCACTCGTCACACAGCCCTCGCTGATTCTGGCGGACGAGCCAACGGGTAACCTTGACCACAAAACAGGAGTAGAAATACTGGAGCTCTTTTCCGAGCTCCACAAAAACGGCAATACGATCATCCTGATCACGCACGACGATAAAATCGCGCAGCAGGCACAGCGGCGCATCAGGATACTCGACGGCCGGGTAATGGAGGACGAGAGCGCATGATATTACAATCTTTCAGAATGGCATTTGCCTCTGTACTGGGCAATAAAATGCGTTCGTTTCTGACGATGCTGGGCATCATCATCGGCATCATGGCAGTTGTCGTACTCGTCTCCATCGTTTCCAGCACAACCAGCTCCGTCACCTCAGAACTTGAAAACCTAGGAGCCAGCACGATCAGCGTGTCCGTCACCAGCTCGCGCTACCAGCCCCTTTCTCTTTCTGAGGTATCCGGCTTTGCGGATGAATACGAGAGCATCGGCGCGTCCGCAGCCACAACCACGCAAAGCGCGACGCTCAAGGCGGGAGATACCTCAACGACCGCCTCCGTTGTAGGAAGTGTGCCCGCCTATGCGGACATCAACGACCTTTCCGTACAGTCCGGCCGGTTTTTAAAATCGCCGGATGTAGAGAACAATTCCGCGGTCGCGGTCGTAGGCACGGACGTAGCGGACGATCTGTTCGGGCATACGGATGTCGTCGGGGAGACGATGTCCGTTGACGGCCGCAGCTTCCTGATCATCGGGGTACTGGAGGATGCCGGCGAGAGCCTGATGGGTTCTGCAAACAGCAACATCATCATCCCCTACACCACTGCCCAGCGCATGTTTTATATTTCAGGCGTGACCTCCTTTACCCTGACGGCCAGCAGCACAGAATCTGTCGACCGGGCAGAGGAAGACGTCACCGCCGCACTGATGACAAAGTTTAAGGACGAAGACGCTTTTTCCATCATGAACCAATCGACCATCCTCGAATCTATGGATTCGATCACTAACACGATGGCGCTCATGTTCGTCGGCATCGCGGGCATCTCCCTGCTGGTCGTCGGTATCGGCATCATGAACATCATGCTG
>NZ_JAYFPU010000026.1:0-9741 GCF_034927525.1 Christensenella sp. | reverse complement strand
GGTGTGTGGGCGCAGGATCACCGTCGGCGTACTGCACCGCGTAACGGCGCTTGCCGACCGCGAGATCGGTTATGTGCCGCCCCGTCCCAAACATTTTGAAAGTATCGTGCCCCTGCGCGAGGTCGTCGCATCTTCTATGGGCATGACGACCGCAAGCAAAAAGGTAATGGCAAAATATGACGAGCTTTTACGCGCGCTCGGCCCCGAGCTTTCCATCCTGCGCACCGCACCGCTCGACCAAATCGAAAAGGAAGCGGGCGTGTGCATCGCCGAAGGCATCCGCCGCCTGCGCTGCGGCGAGGTAGAGATTCACCCCGGCTACGATGGCGAATATGGGCGTATCCTTGTTATGAACAAAGACGATGTAGAGCGCTTCGCCGGACAACTGAGCCTCTTTGCACCGGAAGAAAAACAAGAGAAACCAGTCCCTGCCCCCGTTTCCCTGACGGCCGATACCACCGCCGATCCGGAGCCTACCGTCGCCTATATTCCCGCCGACGCGCAGCAATACGGTTTAAACGACGAACAATGGCGGGCGGCATCAGCAGACGATCCTGTTGTATCAGTACTTGCCGGGCCAGGAACAGGCAAAACACGCACGCTCGTATACCGCATCGCCTATCTGGTGGAGGAATGCGGCATAGCGCCGCAAAACATCACCGCCGTCACATTCACCAACAAAGCGGCGGCAGAAATGCGCGAGCGCCTAAACGCTCATTTCAATGATAAAAAAACAGTCAAAGCCATGCACATCGGCACGTTCCATTCCATTTGCCTGAACCTGCTTCGTGAATGGAACAAAATGACTACAATTCTTGATGAAAACGCAGCTCTCTCCATCCTTTCGGATGTTGCGCGCGCCTGCAACTGCGATATGCGCCCGCGCGAATTGCTGCGAGAGATATCCCGCGTCAAAAATGGGCAGAGCGGCAACGTGCCTCTTGTCGTCTATGACGCATACTGCGCCAAGCTCAAACAGTTAGGCGTGTTGGATTTTGACGATATCTTGCTGGAAGCGCTTCCTAAATGCAATAGTGAAGACGTAAAAGTAAAAGCGCTTTTGCCGCGCTTCTCTCATTTGCTGGTGGACGAATTTCAGGATATCAACCCCGTGCAATACGACCTGATCCGCGCGTGGAAAAATAAAAACGGCAACCTATTTGTGATCGGTGATCCGGATCAGTCCATCTACGGCTTCCGCGGCAGCGACGCGCAATGCTTTGCCCGCCTGCACTCTGATTTTGCACCGGTATGCGAAATACGCCTCAAAAACAATTACCGCTCCACCCCGCAGGTAATCGGCTGTGCGCTTCATCTTTTGGGGCGCGATCCGTCCTTGCTCGATGCCAAACGCAAAAACAGCGTGCCCGTACGCCTGCTTGCTACAGACTCCTCGTTTTCAGAAGCGTTGTTCATCGCCAAGGAGATCAACGCGATGGTGGGCGGCGTAGATATGCTGTCCGCGCATTCCAGATCGAAAAAACAACAGGATGCACACGTCGGACCTTCGGATATTGCCGTCCTGTACCGCACCCATCGTCAGGCAGAAATCATTGAGGACTGCCTGAAAAAAGAAGGGATACCTTATGTCGTCGCAGGCAAAGACGACAGCCTTTCTGACCGTCGCGTCATGGGCGTGTTGTCATTTTTCCGTTTATTGAATAACCCCGGCGATGTCGTATCTCTGGAAACATACTTAAAATCCGCCAGCGTGCCCCCTGCCCTCGCGCAGCAAATATGCACCCGTTATGCTTCGGCAAAGCAAACTGTATCCACACTCGTATCATTGCTCACGGAGCTTGGCGAAACCAAAACTGCCGCATTACTTGAAAAATATGCGGCATTGTATAAAAAAGAAACACCCGCGACTTTGCTTGCGTCATTTTTTTCCGATCAAGAGTATGAAGAATTGCCCGCCCCGCTCGAGCGGTTGTGCAGTATGGCGGTGCTCCATGAGCGCATGGATGATTTTTTGCTCAACCTGACGCTCGGTACAGAGGGTGATGTGCGCCGCAGCGGCGGCAAGACGTATACTTCCGACGCAGTCACACTGATGACGCTGCACGCCTCAAAAGGCCTCGAATACCCCGTTGTATTCCTGTGCGGCGTAAACGACGGTACGATCCCTTTTGTAAGCGAGAAACACACCGGCGATATCGATGAGGAGCGGCGGTTGTTTTATGTGGGTGTGACGCGTGCGCAGGACGAGCTGATCCTGCTTGCCGATAAAAATGATCGTTCGCCGTTTTTATCGGCGCTTCCGTCCGGCAGCGTACAGCATGGCAATGCGCATGTTCGCAAGAAAAACACAGCGAAACAGCTTGGATTTTTCTAAGCAAGGCCCCCGACTGATCGCCGGAGGCCTTCTTCTTATATCTGTTATTTTGTTACCGGGCGCAAAATCTGGTAGCCCGCCGTTTCCGGGAGCATCCTCTGATATGCCTGGCACTGTTCGTTCCACGCAAAGCCCTTTTGCGCGGGATCGAAGTTCCATGCCAGCGCGTCTACACGGTTCACGACATCGCCGCAATCCTTCATAAAATCAAACGGAGGATGCGAAAACACCAGATAGTAGCTGCCCGGAAAAGACTTCATTTCAAACCCCTCCGGCACTTCGCCATCGTAATCATCCTCAACGCCAAGACCATAGAAATAGCCCCGCTTGCCGTCCTTTTGATACCATCCCGCCGTATGCGCCGTGACGATTGGGTGCATCACGTGTGACATGCTTTCGATGATCCCGCTCACCTCGTCACAATCGTGTTTTTCAAAAAAATCACAATATTCCTGCACGCTGTCGTCCCAAATGCCAATGTATTTGTGCGGCGGGATATATTCAACGCTCACGCTCGGTTCCGTCAAAACTGTTTTATTCATAGTTGGTTCTCCTTGTCCTTCATAATATTCCGGAAAGAGGACTTCTTTTTTGATTGATATGGGAATGGGTCTTGGCGCTTTGCGGTACATAGCAGGCGTACACCCATATGCCGATGCAAACGCCCGTGTCAGTGCCTGCTGCGAGGAAAAACCATATTCCAGTGCGATATCGAGGATACGTTTATCCGTATCCCGTATGTCCATTGCCGCACGGCACAGTCTTCTTCCCGCAATATAATTTTTCAGCGTCCTGCCTGTGACCGCGTGAAACTGGCTGGAGCAATACCCTGGCGAATAACCGATTGCGCGGGACATCCTGAGCAGCGCCGGCTGCTGCGTCAGGTTTTCTTCCACCCAGTCTATCATTTTTTGCACCGCCTCATCCCATTCGTACATATTGCCTCCCTCCTTCCTGCTTTAGAATATCACAGAAAAACCGTTCCTGTTTTAACATTACTTACAAAAAAACAAACGCCCAGTGATTTACCGAGCGCTTGTTTTTTTGCTTTCTCAGAATTCATCCATATACATATGGATCGGGTAAGAGAGATATTCCACAGGCTCCAGTTGGTCTACCGTCACATACCCTGCCGGCGCGTTCAAAATAGTCGGGATACGATTGACGACTGTCGCACATGTATGCTCCACCGTTGCCGGCTTGGTGACATAAAACGTCGTATCCGGCTCGCCGGTTATTTTCCAGTCACACATATCGCCGTCGTCCGGCCCATATACCTTGCCGATACATTGCGTTTCGATCACCGGACCCTGATGCGTCTGCGTCGTGACGACCGCGCTCATGCCAATACAATTGCCCTTGGGAATCGTCGCTCCCATCGTATCTGAATAAAGGTCTGTATCGTAAAAATACGGTACGCTCTTTTGCGTCTGCGATTTGATCGTCCATCCCATCTTCGCACACAGCGATTCGTTGGAGTTCCATACATAGCTCGGTTCCAAAATTTCAGGATGCGCGAGCTGCTTTTCAAATTCGTCAGCCGTCAGCCCTACGCCGTGCGCCTGCGCCAGTGCAAGGCCGTAATCTTCCACGTTGTAGCTGACTGCGCCTTCGATCCTGTCGATGCGATGTACGCCGCCCGCCACACAAGCGATCATATTGATCCAGTAAATATCCTGCATGCCGGCGCCCACGATGGTGCATTCCGTCTCTTTTGCAAGAACGTCAAGCTTGTTTGTGATCGCCGGGGCTGTCGTCCACGGGTAGATGGCTTCTTCACACGTCGTCACAACGTTGATGCCGCGCAGCGCACAACGTTCGATATGCCCATACATGTCGTCCATAAAACTAAACAGGGTCATGACGGCGATATCCGCGTCGCACTCGTCCAGTACCGCGTCCGCATCGTCGCGGATCGGTACGTTGAGCCGTACGCCAAGCCCCGCCCATTCTCCCACGTCCATGCCGACGATATCAGGGTTCACATCGATCGCCCCTACGATCTCCGCACCTTTTTCATACAAATACCGTACTGTGTACTTGGCCATTTTACCGCACCCATATTGTACCGCACGGATTTTCTGGTGATACATATCCATTTCCTCGCTTTCTTTGGTTTTTTATAGGTAATCATTCTTCCGATACCTTATTGATACCATTGGGTAAAAAAAATAAACCGTTTTGCGTACAAAAAATCCCCCGACTGCAAAAGCCGGAGGATTGCATCTTTTTAATTCGAACTTCTGATCGCCTCCAGCGGGCTCATCTTTGTCGCCTTGCGCGCCGGATAGATGCCTGACACGATGCCTACGCCCACAGCGATCGCCACCGCGCCAAGCGCAAGCCACCACGGAATGGAAAGCTGTACGCCGTTTTGGAAATACATACCAAGGAAGCTGATCTCTCCTCCGCCAAAATTGGCGATCGCACCGAACACATAGCTGATGCCAAGCCCGATTAGGCCGCCAATGAGGCCAATCATTGCCGCCTCCACCAAAAACATCAGGTTAATCTTGCTGATGCCAAGCCCGATGACCTTCATCACGCCGATCTCGCGGCTGCGTTCCAGGATACTTGCCAGCATGGTATTTGCAATACCGATCGCGGATACAAACAGCGAGATCAGCCCGATCGCGATAAGCTGCGACTGCTGGCGCGCCTGTTCCTCCTGCATCTGCGTAATCCACTCGGTCGGGCTGTAGGCCTGGAAGCCCATATCCTTCACCGATTGCAGCACCTCCGCAACAGAATCCACATCTACCGCATTCACATACCCCTGCGTATACTGTCCCTCTTTTACATTTTGCTGATCCATCAGCTTGCGGTTCTCACGGATCAGCTTGTTCGCCGCCGGAATGCTCATATAAATATTATAGCTTTCCTGATTGTCCGCCTGCTCCAAAATACCTGTTATCTTCGCACGGTATTCCTTGGGCTTGGGCTGGTCAGGCGTCGTAGGGTCAGGATTCTCGATCAAATATCCACTGCCCGGATAATACTTCACGCCCGAGGTCAGCCAGTCGATGTCCGGCCCCTGCGGTATTTGCATGTCTGCCTCAGACGCCATAACGGCTCCGCTGCCCATCATCATCATACCGCCATACATGCCGCTCTGATCGTTCGGGTCTGAAAAATACTGGCGCGCATTCGCGCCGACCACCAACTCGACGTTTGAATTCTCGCCAAATACGCTTCCCTCCATAAACTTGAAGTCCATGGTCTTGGGGTCGACCGCCATCACTCTCGTATCCGCGCGGTACTTGCCAACCACCATATACGACGGGATATACATCACCCCCGTCGCACTTTTCACCCCGGGTATCGCACGTATCTGGTTCAATTTCGCGTCCGTCAGCTTGGCGTTTTCAGCCGAACCCATCGGCGATATCTCGATCTGCGTCAGGTCGGTGCTTTGCATGATTTGCTCATTGAATTGTTCCAGATTGCCAAGCCCCAGCGCCACCATAATCACGATACACGCCGTACCAATGATCACGCCCAGCACCGTCAGGATCGTGCGCATCTTACGCCGCCACAAGTTCGACGCCGCAAGCGCGACAATATCAAAGAATGTCATCGTCGTCCTTTTGCTCCTGGAGTTCCTGTTCGCGTTTTTTCTTCTTCTTCCTGACAACAACCACGATCACGACCGCAGCCACGCCGCCCGCAATGATGACCCATCCCCACCACGGAAAGCCCTGCGGCTCGACAGGGATTTCTTCACCCGGCTCCATGCCGCCACCATAGTCGGGCATGGGCACGAGCTCCGTCGAAACGGGCACCCTGATCTCGTATTCTTCGCCGTATTCATCCTCATAGGTAACGACAAAATTGCCTTCCACCGGGCCGGGCTGGATCATTCCTTCATCCATGCCGCCTGCCTCCGGCGAAAGCCCTCCCCCGATCTGCTCGCCTTCCTTTTCACGTCCGGCCATGCCATCGCTCGAAATATTGATGTCCGTTGCAGCATCTGCACCGCCAATCATAGACACATCGCCTGACGATACCATTTTATCGCCATAGGCCACTGCGCCGCCGTCTGCTCCGGCTGCTCCGTCCATGCCCGCGTTCGGGTCAGGTGCAACCGAAGCATAGATGTCCGCCGTTTTTGCCGTTCCCGATTCCATATTACCGAGGAACGCACTGGATTCCGGCGTAAGCCCGGGTACCTCAAGCGTCACCGTCACATTGTATAACGTATTTTTTCCCTTGTTGTAAAGGTTCAGGCTCGCGGAAGTCGTGTCGCCCATATAGACCTGCGACGGGAACTTCGGCGGATCATATTCCAGCCGTATCTTCTGGTGCACCTCCACGCTGATCTCGTCCGTCGCGGTCAGCTGTGCCGCCTGATTGTCCTCATAAGCGATCGCAATATCGATCTTTTGCGGCCCTGCCTTCGCGTCTGCGCGCGCCGCCATCGTAAAGGTGAAATCCGCCGTCTTCTTGGGCGCGATCTTTTCGATATATGCCGTATTGGTGTTGTCCCCCGGCATCAGGTCTGTCGTCTGGCTCTTGAACGTCACCGTGATATTTTTGACCGTCACCGATTTGCTGGTATTTTCAAGCGTCACCGTCACGCTGAACGCTTCGCCCGCGTTGACCGGGTCGGGGCTGATCTGATAATTGCTGATGATGACCTTAGGCTGCGAGGTCGGGCCGCCTGTTCCACCGCCTCCACCACCGCTGCCGCCGGAACCGCCGCCATCTCCCGGATCGCCGGGCTGGACAGGCTCGGTCGGTTCAGCGGTAGGTTCCGGACTCGGGCCGGAGGGGTCCTGTCCGTCTGTGATCTTCACAAACACTGTGAATTCCTGCATCTTGATCGTTCCGTCCGCAATGGGATATTTCGCAGTGATCACCACCGGATAATTGCCGTTCACGCGGTCTGCCGAAAGCGGCAGGTTCAAACTGACCAGATACGATTGCACGGTATTTGTCGTCCCGTCCGCCAGCTTGTTGTTTTGCAGCGCAACCTTTTCATTGTAATTGTTGAACACAAAGGGCGCCTTTTGCGGGTCTCCCAGATTCACTGACACGTTGATCGGCTCTCCCGCTTTTACCTGCTGCGATCCGCCGCTCGCGATAAGCGGCAGGATGATGTGCGCCTGACCATCCGAGACCGTGGGGCTGTATCCGTCCCTGTATGTCGAATCCATGCCCATATACTGTGTCTGGTTGTCGATCCGCAGCGCGGTCCCCCTGTTGCTTTCCGATACCGCCGCCATCGCGGGCGAAACCGCGCACACAAGCGCCAGCATGATCACCAGTACAAATACTACAATCCGTTTCTTCATCTCAATTCTCCCCTTGCGTTCCTAATTCTGCTTCTATTATGGTCTCTGCTTCCAGCTGCTTATTACGTATATCGCGTTTTGCCACTTTTCCGTCAATGATATGGATGATCTGATCCGCATATTCCGCCTTCTCGGGGTCATGCGTCACAAAGAGCAGCGTCGCACCGCGCTTTTTTGCCTCGCCACACATAATATCCATGATCTGCGTCGCTGTCACCGAATCGAGGTTACCTGTTGGTTCGTCCGCAAAAATGATCTCCGGCTGCGAAATGATCGCGCGCGCGATCGAAACGCGCTGCTGCTGCCCGCCCGACAACTGGTTTGGCAAATTGTTGAGCTGCTGCTTGAGCCCCATCTCGATCAATAGCTTTTTCGCCGTCTTGAGCCTCTTTTGACGGCTGACGCCGCGAAACATCAACGGCAGCGCCACATTTTCCGCCGCGCTCATCGTGGGCATCAAATTAAAAGACTGAAACACAAATCCAATGTGCTGCAGCCTGAAATCTACCAGTTCCTTTTCGTTCATTTTATACGTTGGTTTTTTCTTGATGAATATTTTGCCGGAGGTCGGATGCTCCAGCCCCGCAAGTAACGAAAGCAGCGTCGATTTGCCGCTTCCCGAAGTGCCCACGATCGCGCATATCTCGCCGGGCATGATGTTGATATCCACACCGTCAAGCGCATGGATCTTTGCACTGCCCATGCGGTATATCTTCTTTAAGTTTCTCGCTGCAATGATCGGCTCCACGCCATACCTCCATAAGGGTAATATATTCAGATATTTTGAAATGGATAAAAAAAGATTCCCGAAGATACACGGGAATCCTGTGTTGTCAAAATAATGCCTATCCCCCATATACCATCTTTTTTCATTATATCATAAAACCGTACACAATATGTATGAACAGTTCATGAAAATGGTAGCAGGGGCTTGTATCACATTTGTATCATTTTTTTCCGCTCGCGTGCTCCTTGATTTTCTGAAAGCTCTCCTCGCTGATCACGTGTTCGATACGGCATGCGTCGCTTGCAGCCGTCTGCTCGTCAACGCCAAGCTGCATCAGATATTCCGTCAGCAGGCGGTGACGCTCATAGATACCTTCGGCAATCTTTTTGCCCGCATCCGTCAGGTGGAGCTGTCCGCCCTTTTCCATCCAAATATAATCCGCTTCCTTTAATATGCTCATCGCCCGGCTTACGCTTGGCTTGGTCACATCCAGATAATTCGCAACGTCGATCGAATGCACTACGCCCGTCCTTTGCTGCAGAACCAAAATCGCTTCCAGATAATTTTCGCCCGATTCCCTTAAATCCATGCCCAAATCCTTTCCGTTGCTGTTCGCATATTTGCAGCGAAACCCTTTTGCATTGATTATAACACAAATTCTCCAAAAGTCATTGACAAATGCGGTTAGCGGTAGTAAACTCAAGATGTCAGGTGGGTTAGTTAGCGCTAACCCGTATATTTTGTTTTTATGTTAGCTCTTGCTAACAACCGAAAGGAGTGACTGTTTATTATGCCTCTCACAATGGCACGTACAGGCGTCAGAAGTTTTATCTGCAAGATCAACGGCAAAGACGAGGTTCGTCGTTTTCTCGGAAATCTCGGTTTTGTCGAGGGCGAAAACGTAACTGTGATCTCTGAAATGGGCGGCAACATGATCGTCAATGTGAAGGACGCGCGTATCGCCATCAGCAAAAGCATGGCGAACCGGATCATGATCGAGCAACAGGCCTCCTAAGAAAGGAGTTTTTATGAACGAAGCATACGAAAAAACATTGCGCGGCGTACGGTGCGGCGAAACCGTGACCGTCAAAAAGCTTACAGGCGACGGCGCGCTCAAGCGGCGCATTATGGACATGGGCATCACCAAAGGCGCGTCTGTCTTTGTACGCAAGGTTGCACCACTCGGCGATCCCGTAGAGATAACGGTGCGGGGCTACGAGCTCTCCATCCGCAAAGCGGATGCGGAAACCATATTCGTCGATTAGACAGGCAGGGCAGAGCGCTTATGTGCTCTGCATATTTTATGAAACGCAGTTAGTTTTGGCTAACTAACGATTGGAGGAAGCAGAACCATGGGAATCAAATTTGCTCTCGCAGGAAACCCC
>NZ_JAYFPU010000139.1:0-3589 GCF_034927525.1 Christensenella sp. | reverse complement strand
GTTAGGCGGAAGCCTGCTTCCTTGAGCTCGTGCATCCGTGAGACGATCAACTCGTCATTATAGACAAGCGCACTCTCCGTGAGTTCGATTTCCAACAAGTCGGTGGATATATCGTATTTATGGATGATGGACAAAAGCTGCTCGACAAAATCGTTGCGATACATATTGAGCCGCGAAAAATTGACTGAGATAGGAATAACGGTCTGTCCTTCGTCGATCCATCTGCGCAGGGAAGCGCATACATGCTCAAACACGTACATATCAAGTCTTACAATAAAACCATTTTTTTCAAATACGGGAATGAACACACCGGGGTTCATAAAGCCACTCTTGGGGGAGAGCCAGCGTACAAGCGCCTCCGCAGCGATGACGCGTTCGGTATGCAACTCAAATTTAGGCTGGTAATAGACGACAAATTCGTTGTTTTGCAGGGCAGTCTCCATGTCGTTTTCTAACTGTTTTTCACGCAGCATCTCTGCGTTCATATCATCATTATAAAATGCATAAATTTCATGCGAATTGTTTTTGACATTATTTTTGGCGATCTTGCTGCGGTCGCTCATCCGTGTTACATACGTATCGTCAGAAGCGATGGGATACACGCCTTACGAAAGCAGCAGGTTGTAATTCCGGTCACGCGTAAATTCGTATTCACGGATGGACTCGTTCCATTTCATGACCCGGCCGACGATGTCGCTTTGCGAATAGTAGGTGATGAGGACATTGAATTCGTCCGCGCCCACATGCGAATATATCTCATGCTCGTGCATATCGTCCTTAAGGATAGCGGCGATGTGCTGCAGCAGCAGGTTACCACTGTCGTAGTCGTAAAGCTGGTTGAATATCTTGAATTTATCAATATCCAGATTGATAAAAGCAAATTTTTCGTCAGGATTTTTATGCAGGATATCCTTGCAGTCCTCGCGGAATTTAAGCCAACTCAAAGAACCGGTGATCTCATCCGTGAAGGCGATGTCCTCCAGCTTTTTGCGCGCGCGGCTTTGGGATACCATAATATAGGCAAGCAATAATATGACTGTAGCAACGATGAGAGCGGTGACCCAGCCGTTGAGCGTGATGAGATAAGAGCTTTTGGCCGTTACGACAGACGCGGGCACGATCGAAAGGATGTACCAGTCGTTCACATCAAGCGGCGCATAACTCACATAATAAGGAACATCGTATTTATAGTAATGTGCAACGCCGGATTCTCCACGCAGCATATTTTCGCGCATAGCGGAAAAAGAACCGTCGCTTTCCTCTAAGATGTTACCCATCAAGGCAAAGATGTTGTCAAAAGAAACGCTGTTTTCGTGCTTGGAACGTGCAATGCGCGTGCCATCGCTTTGTACGACATAAGAATAACCCTGCCCGTCAAAGGTCGAGATACTCATCTTATCTTCAAACACATCCGTGGATTGCGTAGCGAACAGGACAGAAGATATCTGGGAGCCGTTATAGACAGGAACAGCGTACACATTGATAGGGCCGCCTTCGTCAAGCATATCGCGCATCGTATCGGAAATATTAGGTATCCCACGCAGCGCCTTATGAAAATAATCGCGTGAGGAAAAATCCGCCTCGATCCCGTCCGAGGTGGAAGCCATTCCGTCCGGCGTGATAAGGCCCATACGCTTGAAGTCATTTTCCTTTTGTACTTCGCTCATCATAGCAAAGACACTGGCCGTATCAGCGGAAGAAAATTCCGCAGAGCTGAGCGCAGAGGCAACCGCTTCTAACGTGGAAAGATCACCGGAGACTTTGGTTTCGACGAGAGCCGCTTCCTGCGCAGTCATTTCCTTTAAATAGGAGGTGACCTGATCGTCTAAAGTCGTTTTTACGGTGCTGGAATAAAACAGCATCAAAAAAAGCACAACAAGTACGATAGCCAGTACTATGATAATAGAGATGAGAATGGTCTTTTTTCGCTTAGTCATAATAGTATGCCTGTTTTCCGCAACACCCGTGGCGCCGCAGCGGCTGTGATTACCTTTCGAAATATCAATACGTATTGGGTACGATATTATATCCATTATTATATATGATGACACCTCAAAAAGAAAGTAAAATGTTATATGAATGGCTGATACAAGCAAAAAACGCATATCTACCAGAAAATTTAACGTGAAATAGGTGTTTTTTTGTGAAAAGGGTGATATAATAAATCGAATATATTCCATACCTTATAAGTATGAATTCGTTAGAACAAAAAAATCCGGTCAAACGGAGCAATAAGGGGTATGTTGCGTTGGCGAAATATAGTTACAGGGCTGTGGACGCGACTGGTCAGGCGTCTAAAGGCGTATATGAGGCGGAGAACCTACAGGATTTCCGGGAGTTCCTCAAAAGTGCGGGGCTTTATTGCCTATCCTATAAGGTTGAGCGCGAGCAGTTCGGCAATTCGGTGCAGGGGTCTATCCCCGCAAAAGAGCTTTATTTGATATGCAGCCAAATGGGCGTGATGCTGGATTCGGGCATCGGTGTCGTAAGGGGGCTTGACGTGCTGTGCCAGCAGGCGACCAACCTCAAAATCAAAACGATCCTCCTTAATGTAATGGAGGAGGTCAAAAAAGGCGTGGCATTCCACCAGGCGCTTGCCGATCAGGGCGGCGCATTTCCTTTTTATCTGATCAGCTCGGTAGAATCGGGCGAACAGAGCGGTACGCTTGACAAAGTCATGGTGCGCATGGCAGATTATTTTGAGCGTCAATATAAGACCAAAGCGCAGATTAGGGCGGCACTCACGTACCCGATCTTGCTTTCCATTATGTGCATCGGTGTTGTATTGCTGATGCTTATTGTTGTGGTTCCCAAGTTTTTGGCGATGTACACAACGTCGGGCGCAGAGCTTCCGCTTCCCACGCAGATGCTTCTCGGGCTTGTCGACTTCTTGCAGAACTACTGGTTTGCCGTACTTGCTGTTGTTGTGGGCGTGGTGATCCTGATATTCATTTTAAAGAGCAGTCCGGCGACAAAACCGGGGTGGGATACTCTGATGCTGCACTTCCCCGGCTTCGGGAAGATGAAGCAGACGATTTTGGCGGCGCGTTTCGCGCATACGTTTTCCATGCTCATCTCAAGCGGCCTTTCTATGCTCAGCGCGTTGGAGATCGTCTCGCGGGTGCTCGACAACGGCTGTATGTCAAAATACATCGCCATAATGATCGAAGACATCAAAAAGGGTATGCCGCTTTCGGAATCCATCAAAAAATTCGATGTATTTCCGCCTATGTTCAAATCCATGATCGCGATCGGCGAAGAGTCGGGCGAAATGGACGAGCTGTTGAAAAAGGCGGCGACGTATTACGACGAGGAATCCGACCGCGCGGTCAAGAAGATGGTGTCTATGATAGAGCCAATCATGCTCGTTGTGATGGGCCTTATCATTGGGTTTATCGTGATCGCTATCATTATGCCTATTTACGGCATGTACCAAAATATTGCGTAAGGGTGGGGAACCAATTTGCTGTCAATCGATATCGGAAGTAAATTTTTAAAAATCATACAGGGTAGTGGCGACAAGTCGATCAAAACCAAAAAAGAGGTATTGTTCAAAATGCCGGACGGCTGCGTGCAAAACGGCGTAGTC
>NZ_JAYFPU010000098.1:0-23202 GCF_034927525.1 Christensenella sp. | reverse complement strand
GGCATCACGGGGGTCGTAGGAATTGCGCTTGCGTTTGGTTTGTCGATCGTTGCGATGGCGTATTGCATCGGAAATATTTCCGGATGCCACATCAACCCCGCAGTGTCATTTGCAATGCTGATCTCCAAAAGGATGAGCGGTAAGGATTTCATCGGCTATGTGATCGCGCAGGTTTTAGGGGCGATCCTTGCAAGCGCGATCCTTATGTTTATTGTAAACAGTGCAGACCTTGGCGGTATTGCCACAACAGGTCTTGGCCAGAATGGCTTTGGTGAAGCGTCTGCCGTAGGGCTCTCTATGGGCGGCGCATTCGTGGTCGAGGTCATCTTAACGTTTGTGTTTGTGATGACGATCCTCGGCGTAACATCCTCGGAGAAGATGGGCTCGGTTGCGGGTATCGTAATCGGCCTGACCCTTGCTTTTGTGCATATCATCGGTATCCCGCTGACAGGCACATCCGTTAACCCTGCAAGAAGCCTTTCTCCCGCGATTTTCATGGGTGGCACGGCTCTTGACCAGGTATGGCTGTTTATCGTAGGGCCGCTCGTGGGCGCTGCGCTTGCCGCACTCATCTGGATGGCCTTTGTAAAAGGAAAGAAGGACAAGCAGGAAGCAGGCGAGATTCTGTAATCTGGAAATGAACTGAAAGATGTTAAAAGATTCTCATGCCGCCGGTAGGCGGCATGAGAATTGTTTTTATGGGAAGAAGATTGGGGCATATGAAAAATTTTAAAGGCCTTGAAAAATGGAAAATCAAAAAAATTCTGTTTGGCTTTGTATTATTGAGCGTGGTCGGAATCATTTTTCTTTCATTCACAACAAACGCGTTAGTGAAAAGCAAAATGGAAGACAGCGAGAAATGGGACGCGACGCTGGTGCAGTCAGAACAGATCAAGCAGGAGGTTAAGACGCGCAGTACAAATGCCGTAGAGGTAATGGTAGGCACACAAGTGGAAAGCATCAGGGATATTTCCCTGAAAGGTTCGTCGTTCCGCGCCGAGTTTTTGGTCTGGTTCATGTGGGAGGGGGAGGAAGACCTCAACATGCTTGAGCATTTCGACATCTATAAGGGTGAAATCAAAAATATGACGGTGGAAAATGGTTCCATGAGCAGGCTAGAGGTTTTGGAAGATTATCACGAGGATGGCGTAAACTACCAGCTGGCACGTTGCGATGCGACGATCGCAAAGTATTTCAATACAACGCGTTTTCCGCTTGATTCGCATCAGCTGCTGATCAATGTACAGTCCACCTATCCGGTCGATCAGGTGGTCTTTGTTGCGGATACAGAGAAAAGCACATACGACGATACGATTCAGATCGCAGGCTATCAGACGGACGATCATGAGGTCGCTGTCCGCTACGTAAGGACGGTAAACGATCAGAGCAATCCAGCCCTTAAGGACAAGGTGTTTATCGGGACGGAACTTACAACGTCAATGGTCATCAACCGCGATGGCTTTGGGCTGTATATCAAATGCTTTATTGCGCTTGCGGGTACGATCACCTGGGTGCTGATATCCATGTTTATCGCCACATACCATAATGTCGACCCGATCCGTATGGTTCCTGCGGCACTGTTTGGTACTGTCGCCAACATTATGGTCGGCGCGAACCTGTTGCCCGACGCGTTGCAGATGGGCTTGCTGGAATACGTCAACATCTGGGGCATCATTATGATACTCGCAGGGGCGTTGTCCGTGATCCATATCAACCATACCCGGAGCGGTTTCAAAGACGATGCGTTTGCCGCATCGTTTGGCAAGCTGATGTTTTATACCATGCTGCTTTTTGCGGTCGTGGGAAACCTACTGTTGCCGCTCTCGGCCTATATGTTCTGAAACAAAAAAACGGCCGTCACATAGACGGCCGTTTTTTAATACCTAATTACTTTCCTCGAGCTTGCTGATCTGTTCCTCCGACCCGATAACGATCACAACATCTCCCGCGGAAATGCGGTCGCCGGGCAAGGGATTAACGTTCACATCCGTTTCGCCGTGGCGTATGGCGATCACGCTGAGGCCATATTTTTTACGGAAATCAAGGTCGATGAGCGTTTCGCCCACCCACGCAGCGTGTGCCTCCAGTTCGGCGATCCCGTAGTCGTCCGACAGCTCAATAAAGTCGAGGATGTTTGAGGAGAGCAGATTGTGCGCGACGCGGATACCCATATCGCGTTCAGGGAAGACGACCTTATCGACCCCCATCTTATAAAGCACCTTTGCATGCACCTCGCTCTGCGCCTTGACGACCACAAGGTCGATACCCTGCTCCTTACAGATGAGCGCAGCCATGATGCTTGACTGGATTTCGCCCAGGCATACGCACGCAACGTCAAAGTTGCGGATACCAAGCGATTTTAAAGCATTCTCATCCGTAGCGTCCGCCTGCACGCCGTGCGTGGCATAGTGCATGGCGTCATTTATTTTTTCTTCGTTTTTGTCGATGACAAGAACGTCGGCCCCCTGTTCTACCAGGGTTTTTGCAACGCTGGTGCCAAACCGGCCCAGCCCAATGACTACATATTGTTTTTTCATAACTTCTCCATTTGCCGTCTTGATGGCGGACGGCATGCCATAGTGTTCATTTTAACCGATCATGACCTTGTCTTCCGGATAGCGGTAGTTACAGCTCTGCTGGCGCGACATGCGTTTTGCAAGCGCAAGCGAGACGGTAAAGAACCCGACCCTGCCGCCAAACATGGTCAGCATGATGAGCACCTTGCTGATAGGGGACAGGGAAGCGGTGATACCGCACGAAAGACCTACCGTACCAAAGGCTGATGTCACCTCGTACAGGATGTCGGATACGCTCATATGATGTTGCTCAAAGACAGAAATCAATACGGTCACTACGGCGACAGAAAGCATCGCAAGCGTAATGATCGTAATGGCGCGCATCACGAGCTGTTTGTTGATGCGGCGTTTTGCGATCACCACATCCTGTTTGCCGCGCACAACGGTAATGATGAGCGCAAGCAGCAAGAGAGCGGTCGTTGTTTTGATACCGCCGCCCGTACCGGATGGCGATGCACCAATAAACATAAGCGCGACCGTGCCGATCTTGGAAGCGGGCGTCAAGTCGGCCTGCGGGATCGCCGCAAAGCCTGCCGTACGCGTCGTCACAGACTGGAATGCAGCCCCAAGCGCCTGATCCCCTGCGGAAACACCCGGTGCACCGAGTGTCTTGGGATTGCCGGATTCCATTGCAAGGAAGAACAAAAAGCCGGCGACAAGAAGCACGACCGTCGCGACCAATACGATTTTTGTGTGCAAGGTAAAATGGTATTTTCGTCCGAGTGTGGCCTTGCGGTACAGCTCTACCACGACAAAGAATCCAAGGCCGCCCACGACGATCAGTGCCATGATCGTACCTAGTACAAGGGGATCGTTCGCATAAGAAACCATACTGTTTCCAAACCCTAAAATATCAAATCCGGCGTTGCAGAACGCGGAAACCGAATGAAACAGGCTGTAATAGATGCCGGTGGATATACCATATTGCGGGATAAAGCGGATGGACAGCAAAAGCATGCCTGCGACTTCCGCGATCAGTGTAACGATCAGGACATTTCGCGTCATACGCACTACGCCCTGCAGATTGGATTCGTTGAGCGAATCACGGATGACGAGGCGGTCTTTTAGGGTGATGCGTCGTCCAAGCAGCATGTAGACCATAGAGGTCGCGGTCATAAAACCGATCCCGCCGAGCTGGATTAAGATCAGCATAACAAACTGACCAAACAGCGTGTACGCCGTGCCGATCTCGATGACCGAAAGGCCGGTCACGCAGATAGCGGAGGTGGACGAAAAAAGAGCCGTTAAAAAACCCACCGATTTCCCTGAGGTCGAAGCAATCGGCAGGCATAACAATATTGCACCTATTAAGATCATGCCACCAAACCCAAAAACCAGTATTTCAGCCGGGTTCAGTGCCCTTCTTTTTTTCAGAATACGCAAAACGCTTCTCCTACAATGAAGAACTATTCTATAAATCAACTTTATTATACACGTTTTGCATAAAAAGTACAGTCCCTGAAAAAACTTTTTTCGAAATCTGTAATATTTTGATGTGCTGATGAATATATTAATATATAAGGATCTTTTTTAGGGAATTTTGCGAAGGAGACAAAAATGCTGGAAACTTTGGATGTATTGATCGTGGAGGATGACCGCAAAACGGCGGAACATCTGGAAAAGTATTTAAAAAAGCAGGAGGATATCCATCAGGTCGATCAGGTGCAGTCCGCGGAGGAAGCGCTTGAGATGCTACGTCTGGTCGATTACGACGTTGTGGTGCTCGATCTTGTGATGCCATCGTGCGACGGCTTTGGTTTCTTGGAACGTATGGCGAATATGCGGGAGGGCGCGCATCCGGACGCGATAGTCGTAT
Organism: Christensenella sp.; assembly: GCF_034927525.1. Lineage (NCBI taxonomy): Bacteria > Bacillati > Bacillota > Clostridia > Christensenellales > Christensenellaceae > Christensenella > Christensenella sp. The sequence goes on along the minus strand of NZ_JAYFPU010000098.1, from coordinate 18,810 downwards.
CGGCTATCAACAGCGAAGAAGTGATCCGCAAGAGCTTTTCGCTGGGGGCTAAATATTATATGATCAAGCCCTTCGCCGAAGAGATCATGTACCGTAGGATTTGGGACGTCGTCAAGCTCAAACAGCCGGCAGAGCCCGGTGGCGGGGCAGTGCTGGTAAAAGACAGCGCGGATATCACGCAGCGGATTACCGACCTATTTCTGATGATCGGCGTACCGCCGCATTTAAAGGGATATCAATATCTAAAAGAAGCAGTGCGTCTTGCGGTAGACGACCGCATGATCGTTTACAGTATCACGAAAAAGCTGTATCCGGAAGTGGCGAAGGCATTCGATGTGACAGCCACAAAAGTAGAGCTGGCGATCCGCCATGCGATCGAAGTCATGTGGGAACGCGGCAATATGAATGACCTCGATAAAGCGCTGGGGTTCCGCGTCAGCAGCAACGGGCACAAACCAACAAACGGGGAGTTCATTGCCCTTTTGGCAGATAAACTTTTGAGCCAGGGAGTATAGAGAATATTTATGCATAACGACCAAGTCCGTCGAAAAATCTTACAATGCATAAATGTGGAAGATGTGGATAACTCGGTGGATAGCTTGATGAAAAAAAGGCTTAATAAAAGCAATTGTGTATGACTGTGTGGATAAGTAGGATAACTTGATGTATATCGGGCCGTATTTTATGAATAAATTGTAAAATGCAAAGAAGCGATAGGATTGTAAAAATTGGATAAAATTTCATTCAATGTTTTGTAAAAACGAATATGAGGCAATCTCGATGAATATTTATACATTGCTGTTTTGACTATATTGCAATGTAGTTCGTGAAAAACGGCCCGGAGGGCGTGCTGCTTCCGGGTCGTTTGTTTTGAAAAAAAATTTATAATGTGTACTTGACAATAGTGTACGGCACACAGTATAATGCAAATATAGTGTGCGACACACACTAATGGAGGTGATACAGGTATGGATACGCCGCAAGAGATTTTAAACGGCCTGTTGCAGGAACTAAGGCGAGGAACGATCGTGATGAGTGTACTCTCGCAATTAAATGAACCGCGCTACGGTTATTCGCTGGTGCAGCGCCTAAACGATGCGGGGATGCCGACAGAGGCAGGAACGCTCTACCCGCTGCTGCGGCGGCTGGAGAAGCAGGGGCTGCTGAAAAGCGAGTGGGAAACAAGCGGGGCAAAACCGCGTAAGTATTATGCCATCACGCAGGAAGGCATGCAAATCTATGAAAAATTGCTTGTGCAATGGGATAAGATGTCAGCGGTCATCGGCCGCATGACGGGGGAGGAATAATATGACGACACAGGAAATGATAGAACGGTATATATATGATGTGACGCGCAGGCTGCCTTCAGAGCAGCGTGAGGACATCAGCCGGGAGCTTAACGGCCTCATAGACGATATGATGGAGGAACGCGAAGCAAACGGCAAGACCACACAGGAAAATGCGGAAGACGTATTAAAAGAGCTGGGCGCGCCGTTTGCGCTTGCTGAAAAATACAGGGACAAAAAGCAATACCTAATCGGCCCGGGGTATTATGAGCAGTATTGGTTTGTGTTAAAGATTGTACTGATCGCCGTAACGGTCGGTATGGTCATTGCGTCCATCGTGCAGGGCGCCGCATGGATGATCGACATGCCTGGCGCGACACAGGCACAGCTTATCACCAATACGGCGGCAAGCGTAGGGGAAGCATTTGCTAACGTCGTCATGGGACTGATCCAAGGGTTTGCATGGGTAACGATCTTCTTTGTGATCATTGAACGTTGTTCCGTTAAGGTCAACATCAAGGAAGCGGTGTCTGACGCATGGAAGCCGCAGGATTTAGAGGACAAGCCGATCCCTGCGGAAAAAGCGATTATCAAAAAAGGTGATTCCATCGCGGGTATCGTGTTCACAGTGGCGGTCATCATTCTGTTCAATTTTGTGCCGTACCTGATGGGCATATGGCTTGCCGGAACGGACGGGGTCATGCACTTCATACCGATCTTCAACCTGCAAACGCTTGCAATGGTGCTGCCGCTTTTCAACATTTGCTTTGTGCTCGGCATCATCCGCGAGGTGCTGCGCGTCGCAACGGGGCGACACACCTTGTGGCTGGGCGTCGCGACGACGCTGCTCAATATAGCGGCGCTTATTATCGCATGTTCGATCTTCTTTAACCCGTCGATATGGAACATGGACGCGATCAATCAGGCGGCGCTGATACAGCCGGACGTTTTCGGCGGGGCGCTTGCGCAAATCAACGCGTTCTTTGGTTACTTCACCCGCTTCTTCGGCTTTATCCTTGTATTCGCCTTTGGGCTCGACAGCGCGATTTCGCTCTACAAAGGGATACGCTACGGACGCGCTTGACCAACGCAACAAAAAAACCGCCGGAACATTCCGGCGGTTTTTATTTTTGAAAGAATGCTTTTGCCAAACTGCAAAATTCTGCAGGGGAAAGGCATTGCGCTCGCGTTTTGGGGTCGATATTGCAATTTTTTAAAATTGTAATCACGGTGTCTGCGTCACCCAGTGCCTTTAAGTTGTTGAACAACGTTTTACGCCGCATAGAAAACGCCGCGCGTACGACCCTGACATAGTCGCGTCGCGCTGCGTCGCATGCCGGTTCGCCAAGGGCAAAACGTATGATGGCAGAATCCACATCCGGCGCGGGATAAAAGCAGTTTCGCGAAACCTCAAACAACGTCTCCGGCTTGCCGTAATACAGGCAGGAGGCGGTAAGGGCGCTGTAATCCGTATCGCCGGGCTGCGCGCTTAAGCGTTGTGCGACCTCCTTTTGCACCATCGCGGTGATGCTTAAAATGGGTGCGCTGTCCTCGAGCAGCGTCATCAAAATCTTACTAGTAATGTAGTAAGGCAGATTGCCGCATACATGGAAGGAACTGCCATGAAAGTGTGTCCGGCATATTTCACCAAGATCACATTTTAAGACATCACCCTCGATCACCGTGACATTTTCAAGATCGCCAAGTGTTGCCGCATGCAGCGCGATCAGGCCGGTATCGATCTCCACAGAAACGACTTTTTTGGCGCGGCGGGCAAGCGCCCGGGTAAGCGCTCCAAGACCTGTGCCGATCTCAAGGACATAATCATTTTCGGTAAGCTCCACGCTGTCCGCGATCTTATTCACGATATTTTCATCACATAAAAAATTCTGTCCAAATTTTTTCAAAGGGGACAGGCCGTTCTCTTTTAGCAGTAACGTGATGTCGCGCGGGGAAGTGACGTTTATCATAAATACTCCTTCATATATGTAGATAAAAAACGGCGGGATACGTCCCGCCGTTTCATCATAGCTTATCTAGTTTAAGATGTAAACCGTCATCGTCTTGCGTCCCCATGCATTACATGCGGTCTCGTCAGGTTGGTCGCCCATATAGATGTCGATGACATTGCTCGCCATACCGCCGCGGTCTTCCACAACGCCCTCGCCATACCCTTCGATATAGACGCGCGTTCCGAATGGCAGTGAGTTGGATGCGAGCGTTCCCCAATGCGGGTAAGTGCCTGACGCCGTTTTACTGCCGCCGTCGCAGTTGGAACAATACGCCGTGACCTGCACCTTGATCGCCTTGCGGCCATTGAGATCGGTTTCACCACCGCTATTGCTGCTGCCGGACGAACCGGAGCTGCTTGGCTTGCTGGGCTTTTTGTTTGAAGACGAACTGCTGGAAGTCGATTTTTTCGGCTCGGGTTTTGGTTCCGGCTTCACATAAGTCCCGACTTCCATGATCTGGTTGACGGGCTGCTGGATCACGTCTTCCGAAATGGATTCGCGCGAGATCAGCGCGCCATTTTTATAAAGCTCCTTGTAGGTGATCTGTAAAACGCCTTCCGCACCCTCTTGGGCGACCTGTGTTTTGCCCTTTTCAAGCTCGGCGTTTTCACGTGTTGTGTTTTCAAACGGGATCGACTGCTGCTCCGTCGTTTCCTGTGTGGTGACGATGATATGGTCGATCACCATGCCCGAACGCACAAGCGAATCGGGCGAGGGATATACCTCGTCGTCGGCAGCAGGAATCACGCCGGCCTTATCGAGAGCATCCTGCACGGTATGTCCCGCCACGATGCTTACCTCGATCTCCTGTCCGTTGCTTTTGACGGTAAGGGGCATCGCGCGGTAGATGGTGATGGATTGTCCCTCATAAACAGGGGCGCTCAGGTCGGTAGAGACTACGTCGTCCGTGCCGATGCTCACGCCGTTATCATCCAAAAATTCCTGCACGGTACGTGCGCCGGTCGAAGCCTGCAGTACGCGTCCGTTATCGTTGAGCGTGATATCTGTCGTTGGTTTTGCAAAGGATGTCGGAATAGCGATACACGAAACGGCGACAACTGCAGCGCAGACAATAGCGATATTGCGAAAAAAATGATCGCGTATCCCACCGCTGCGTCCACCGGTCGTCCTGCCGCTGCGTCCGCCTGCAAAAACAACGCGGCCGGAGCCGGACGTTTGCACGGGCGACGGAGCAGGCGCTTTCTTGCTGCTGCGTCTCGACGTTTTGGTGGTCGAGAGGGCGGAAAACGCTTCGGCCAGCTTGCCCGGCTGTTTCTTGTTGCGCGCGCGTCTGCTTCTGGAGCCGATAGGGGTCAAATCCTCGTCTGAGAAGTTGGGTTTGTGCGTCGTATAAAGGATCCCCTTATATTTTCTGTTGGGATTGATTTCATCGTCTTTTTTCTTTTTATAAACTGGCATGTAAAACCTCCGCAGCCGGCACTGTCGCAGCCGGCAGATATCCACAGTATATAGCGAAATGGGGAAAAAGTCAATTTTCCGGAATAAAAACAAGGTGTTTTAAAGCCTTAAAGCACCTTAAGTGGGGAAGGTGTGGAACACTTTGTAAAACGTCGAAAAGCCTGTAGAAAAAGGAAAAGTATGGATCAAAAAAGAACTTGTGAATAAATCGTTACAATTTTGCAAATCTTATGAAATAATAGTATAATCATAATAAAATTTAGGAAAGAACCGCGCGCATTACGTGGTATGGTCTGCTGATGGCGAAAAAAATCTTTATATATATAATAGTAGTTATTTTTTCGATCGGTCTGGTCGCGGGCTCCCTGTTTGGCTGCGCAAAGACGGACGGCGCAATGAGCACAGGCTATGCGTTCGTAGATGCGCTGGTCAGAAAAGATTACAGCGACGCCTATAACTACGTGTATGCGCTGACGTCCGATGTAAAGTCAAAGGACGAATTTATTGCGCGTTTCAACAATATCTATGATGCGCTAGAGATCACGGACATCAAGCTGGTGGATCGCAATGTGGAAAAAGTGGCGGATTCGGAAACGGAGTATACGCTTACCTACAAGCTCGACATGACGAGCGGGCTTCTTGGGAATGTGACATATGAGTACAGCGCGGACATCGTAAAAGGGCCGCAGGGCTACACTGTGCTCTATATGCCGAACCTGATTTTACCGGCGCTTGAGGAAGGCGATAAGGTGCGCGCGGTCACGCAGACAGGGAAGCGTGGCGAGATATTTGCCGCGGACGGTACGGTGCTTGCCAGGAACGATTATGCGCAGAGCATATATATTGATCTGGAAAAAGGGCCGAATATCGATGAAGTAAAAGGCTTTTTACAGACGAATTACGGAGTAGACCCGGAAAAGGTGCAAAAGAAATACGAAAACGCGACAGAAAAGGGTTTTACCTCGGAAGTGCTGGCAACGTATCCAAAGGGTACGCTTACACAGCAGCAAAAGCAGGAGATTGCAGGTGTAAACGGGCTGGGCGTGGACGAAAACAAGATGACGCCCATGCGCTACTATCCATTAAAGGACGACGCGGCGCACATCATTGGTTATCTGGGGTCGCCGGATGACGACCAACTGAACGAAGAAGCAGGCATCACAGAAAGCTCGATCGTCGGCAAGACGGGTCTTGAGCGGCAGTACGAGGATACGCTGCGTGGCACCAACGGAAAAGCTGTGTATATCGAGGACGACAAAGGCAACCGCAAGGAGACCTTATACGAAGACGCCAAAACGGATGGCTTGGACGTCACACTTACGATTGATTCCAAAAAACAACAGGACGCGTATACGTTGATGGCGGCGAACATTGCCGCGGGTGACAGTGGCGCTGTCGTTGTGATGGATTATACCAATGGGGATGTGAAGGCGCTGGTATCCTATCCGTCGTTTGACAGTAACCTGTTCAATTTTGCGCTGGATCAGGAAATTGTGGAGCACTATATGGGCGAGAACAGCAATTCTCCCATGCTCAACCGCGCGACGCAATCGATCTACACGCCGGGTTCAACATTCAAGCCCTTTACGGCAGCGGCGGCAATGGAAAACGGTAAGCTGACAGACCAGTCTACGTTGCCCTTCGAGGAAAAGAAGCGTGAAGACGGTAAAACAGGATATACATGGACGCCGGATATGCCGGGCTGGGTTTATCCGGCCATCAACAGTAAAGAGATCGCGGGCGGGGACAGGACGTTCAAATATGCGATGAAATCATCGGATAATATCTACTTTGCCTATTATGCGCTGCAGGTGGGCGTTGACGATTTCAAGGCGTATATGGAAAGGATCGGTATGGGCGAAGCGCCCTCCTTTGAGCTTCCGGTAAAGGCATCGAGCATGATGTCGCAGGATCCGCCGGATTATAGCCTGAACTGGCTGGCACTGACAGGATTCGGTACAGGTGAAGTGCAGATCAGCCCATTGCAGATGGCGACGATGTATACTGCGTTCGAAAACAGCGGCAATATGCTCAATCCGACGATCATGCAGAATATTTCGCACACGGATGAGAACGGCGACCAGGTCGTGGATGAGGAAGCCCCGCATACGGTGTTTAAGGAAGGGACGATGTCTCAGGCGACGATCAATATGCAGATGCCTGCTCTCGAAGAGGTTATGGTGACAGGGACGGCGGCGCTTGCAAAGCTTGGCAGCCGTGAGGGGATCTACGGCAAAACGGGTACGGCGCAGTTCGGCCCCAACAATTCGCGCGAGTGGAACTGGGTGGTGTCCATCGACCCGGCGACACAATGCCTGTACCTGGTGATTGTGGAAGCGAACGCAGACCAGGGAAGCAAACCGAAGCTCAATATTTTGAGTGGACTTGTGGATGAAAGTAAATATGATCTTGCGCTGCAGCAGATCGTGCAGGATAACTAAATTGTAAAAGGGGAATCATAAATGGATACGTTGATAAGGGTTTTGAAGGTCATTCTAGGTGTTCTTTTGTTTCTGGTCGGCATCCTGCTCCTCAGTGCGCCGGTCGTCTCCACGGTCGTTTTTGTAGGGATCGCAGGGATCGCGATGATGGTGGTAGGCGTATTGCAGCTTATTTGCGGATGCTCGCGCAAGCGGGAAGGGATATTGGCGGCAAACGCCGTGGTATCCATTATGAACATTGCACTGGGCGCTCTGATCTGGATGTTTGCGAGCAGCATGCTGATCGCGTTCCTGCCGCTGCTAATTAGCATTTGGCTGGCGGTGTTCGGCGTGGTGCGTATCATAGAAGGAAACGCGCTCAAAAAGCAGAACGTACAAAGGTGGAAATGGACGGTAGGGATCGGCGTGGTTTCGATCGCGGTCGCGGTACTGCTCGTCGTGCTGCACTGGATCGCCGCGATGGACATCATCGGCGTTTTACTTGGGGCATTTGCCATTATTTATGGATTGAACGTACTAAGCGACGGCATCGTCAAAGAAAAGACAATAACAACACAGGAGCGCCTGCAGGAAGACGAGGCGATTTCCGAGTCGTATAACGCAGATTTCCGCAGATTTGAGGAAAACCTGCACAAAGGTGAAAAGAAAGATCAGTAAAGAATAAGTCCGGTGTTTGTCACCGTGTTTGGTTCGTGAATATAGGAAAGCCCTGCCGACGTGCACAGCTCAGATACATTGATGCCGCACGCTTCTACAGGTACAATGTGTTTTTCAGGGAAGCGGCAGGGTGCGTTTGGATAGGTACATATTTCGCACAAGGTACATTTGCCTGCGCCAAGGACGAGGAAATGGTTCGTTTTCCCGCTGATATCAGACTGGATGGCGTACGCGATGCGGTTGAAGGCCGCGTTGGAAGCGAGCATACCTTCAAAGTCGAACGAGTCTTCAAGCGTTCCGACGTATTGGAAAGCAATGGCACTGGAAAAAGACTGTACCCGCTCCTTAAGCGACTGTACGTCGCCGCAGCCGGGTGGACAGCTCCAGTTGGTGCCATAGCAGCCGCAGTGGTTCATTTCACATGATTCACGCAGCTCCGGGTAAAAGCGGATATCGCTGACCTTTACGGGCGCCGCCGCGTAAGCGCCGTATCCTTTTAGGGATTGCATGATCTGTTCTGCATTGAGCATGAGAGGCCTCCAGTCCGGCGGGTTATGAAATCTCTTCTATTATAATATAATAACATTCGATATAGATTGCAAGTAAAAGGCCGATGGTACACCATCGGCCTTTTACTGATTGGGGGGTATGTATTGTTTTTGCTGTCGCCGCACTGTGTTGGGTGTCGCGACAGTATATATATAACCGGACTTAAATACCGTAAACACTATTTCGATTTTATTTTTCTTTTTTTGCGTTTGCGGCTCGCTGAGAAAAAAGCAAGGATGCCGATCAATACTTGTCCGTTCGCGATCATCAGTACGCCGCGCGCCATTTCATAGGTGAGTACGCCGCCAGAAAGCGAGACAAGCACGCGAAACGGGTTTTGATCGAGAAGCTGGAGCATGATCTGCTGACCCAGATAATTTTCTGCGGGAATATGTTTTTGGGCAAACCACCGCGCAAATCGGTGGATCTGCCGTCCGATCAGGGCGGAATCAAAATCTGTGAGCGTAGCGTTGATGGTAAACGGGTGCAGACTGAATGAGATTTGCGGGATCTTATCAAAAAGGCTGTAAAAGGCGACGGCATCCCAGTGGCCGTCCGTTGCAAGCGGATATTCCGGCGGCGTAGCGCCCCGCGGAATACTGACCATTGCCTTTAAGCGGATGTCGCGCGAGGATGCACCAACCAGAACCGTGCAATCATCCATGAGCTTCCAGCCGTTTTGATAAAAGGAGAAATCGCGCTCCGAAAGCGTGAAGGACAATTCCTTTGCTTCGCCCGGCTGCAGGAAAACTTTGTCGAACGCGCATAGATGCTTTTGTGCAGAACCATGCTCGATGTAGACCTGCGCAGCCTCTGCGCCCGCTACATCGCCTGTATTGGTCACAATAAAGGAAAGAGTGACAGACTGGCCTGCAAGAAGCGTATCTTGTGAGAGCCGCAGGTCGGAGTAGGCAAACGATGTGTAGGAAAGACCGTAGCCAAACGGAAAAAGCACCTCTGTTTTTGCCGCGTCATAATAGCGGTAACCCACGTAAATACTTTCGCGGTATTCGACGTTGTGCCTGTCGTCCGAAAAGAACCGGTAAGAGGGCGTATCGCTCAAATGGATGGGATAGGTTTCCGCAAGCTTGCCGCTGGGGTTTACCACACCGGTGAGAAGCTGCGCAGCAGCAGAGGCAGAAGCTTCGCCGCCCAGATAACAATGCAGCAGGGACGTAACGCAGCCGATCCATGGCATTTCCATAGGCGCGCCGCCGCAAAGCAGCACCACAACAGGCTTGATGGCGGCAATTTGCTCGATGAGCTCCGCCTGGTTCTGCGGGATGCAGATGTGGGTGCGGTCGATACCTTCCATTTCATAGTGCGCGGGCAAACCGGCAAAGATGACAGCAACATCTGCTTCTGCCGCGATGCGCTTTGCATCCGTGAGAAGCGCTTCGTCCGTTTCGTCCTTTGTGCTGTCGTATCCCTGGCTGTAAATGAAATTGATGCCGTACTTGGGAAATTCCTCAAGCGCGGTTTCAAGCTGCAGCGGATTGATCATCGAGCTGCCCGCGCCCTGATACCTCGGCTTTTCTGCAAAGTCGCCGAGCAGCGCGACCTTGGTATCCGGCTTTAATGGAAGCAGCGCGTTTTCGTTTTTGAGTAGCACGGCGCTGTCTGCGGCCGCTTCGCGCGCAATCTCGTGATTTTTCTGCATGTCGTAAGTATAAGGTTTGCCTTTGTCCTGCTCACAACGGAATATAAAGGAAAGAACGCGCCTCACACATGCGTCGAGAGATTGCTCGTCAAGCGTCCCTTTTTTTACGCTGCGCATGATGCGCTCGGTGTTTTCTTCGCCGGAATAGGGCATTTCCAAATCCATGCCGGCGGCGATCCCCTTTTCGCGGTTATAGCACGCGCCCCAGTCGGAAACAACGAGGCCTTCAAAACCCCATTCGTCGCGCAGGATATCTGTGATCAACTCTTTTTTTTCGCCGCAGTAATCGCCGTTTAACATATTATATGCACTCATAACGGCGTAAGGTTTGGCGGTTTTGACAGCGCGCTCGAATCCCTGCAAATAGATTTCGTGCAGGGCGCGTTCGTCTACGATGGAATTGGATACCATGCGGAAATATTCACGGTTGTTGGCGGCAAAGTGCTTGACGCATGCGCCTATGCCCGTACTCTGGATTCCATCGATCATCTGTGCGCCAAGATCGCCGGAGAGGACGGGATCCTCGGAAAAATATTCGAAGTTGCGCCCGCAAAGCGGGGAACGCTTGATGTTGATGCCAGGTCCTAACACAAGGGACACGCCCTGTTCGCGCGCTTCGTTTCCCAGCGCCTCGCCTATGCGGTACAAAAGGTCTTTGTTCCACGAACAGGCTGTTGTGGCCGCGGGAGGAAAGCATGTTGCGGGAACGGAAGATTCCAGCATAGCAGTCTCCTTATCGTACTGCTTGCGCAAACCATGCGGGCCGTCCGTCATCAGAACTTCAGGAATATTAAGATCGGCGATCGGATATGTGTTCCAGGCATTGAGCCCGGAGCAGAGATCGGCTTTTTGTTCCAGCGTCAGTTTGGAAAGGATGTCCTCGATTTGATTCATACATGCACCTCTTGGTATTTTACCTACATTACATATAACCAAATATAAGGGCGGTTAAAAACAAGATCATTATATCACAGATATCGGCAGAGGAATATATGGAAAGCGGAAGCGCGAAATGTAACAAAATTGTAAATAATATTAAAATTAACCGAACTTTTACCCATTAGAACGCGGTTCATTTAGATCGAAAGGCTAAATATTACGAAATTATTAAATAAAATATAGACATTTGAGACGAACGGGTGTATAATTCGTATTAAACTTGTAACAGAAAAGGAGTTTTTATGAAACAGATTTTGAGAAGGTTCAAGGCCGCTTTGACATTTCGCGGACGTGGAACTTCCGTGTACAGGGGACATACATCTTCGGTTGTACATCGTTACAGGGCAAGAAAGAAGAAGCAATTTTTGATCGTTGTCGGCGTTGTGGCGGCGGCGGTCATGGTACCGATCCTGGCGACCGCAGCTTATGGCGACGAGATATTCCATGCACCGGCAGTGGTAGAACAGGTACAGCCCGCAGAGGAAGCAGCAGCCTCCCCGGAGCCGACACCCACGCCTACATTGGCAGTGGAGCAGGGTATCGTATTCGAGGGTACGCAGGGGGATGCTCCTGTGGATGATTCCAGCGTGCAGGCACAGGGTGAAGCAGAAGCAGTGAGCGAACCGACACCGGCACCCGAGGAAGCGGTAACGCCTGAGACGACGCCGGCACCGGAAGCAACAGCAGCGCCGGAAGTGACGCCTACGCCGGCACCGGAAGCAACGACAGCGCCGGAAGTGACACAGACACCGGAAGCAACAGTAGCGCCGGAAGCGACGCAGGCACCCGAGGCAACACAGGTTCCGGAAACCACCCCGGCACCCGAAACGACCGCTCCGGAAGCGACGCAGGCCCCGGTTGTGCAGCAACCTGCCGCAGACCCTGCCGCGCAGCAAGCGGCGGCTGCTCCTGTGCAAAACGAACAGCAGAAGCTGTTTGCCGGAGACCTTCAGCCGGAAGCAACGGACCCGCTGATCGCGACGCTCCAGTCCCGCCTGATGGAGCTGCATTATATGGATCAGGACGAGCCGACCGAATTTTTCGGCCCGCTTACCAAGCAGGCAGTCAGCTATTTCCAGCGCAAACACGGTCTTGAGGTAACGGGTGTGGCGACTTACGACACATTGCAGGCGCTTTTCGCGGATGACGCGAAGCCGTATACTGTTACAGTCGGCGCGAGCGGTACGGACGTGGAAGAGATACAGAAGCGGCTCAATAGCCTGGGCTATGACGTGAGTGCGACAGCATACTTTGGTACGGACACGGAAGCGGCTGTCAAAGCGTTCCAGAAGAACAACGAGTTGGGCATCGACGGGAACGTCGGGTATTACACAAAAGAGGAGCTTTACTCTTCTGAGGCGATCACAGCTTCGGGAGACGAAGCAGGCAGCGAGAGCGAAGGCAGCTCCGGCGGTAGTTCGTCGTCCTCCACATTGGAACGGTTCATCGACGTACTGGAAGACCAGCTTGGCAAACCGTATGTGCTGGGCGCGAAAGGGCCTAACGCATTCGACTGCTCGGGACTGATCTACTACGCGCTGAATCAGGCTGGATATGACATTGGTTATATGACATCCGGCGGATGGAGAGGCGCTGACTTCAAAACGATCAAGAGCATTGACGACTTACAGCGCGGCGACATTATCTGCATGAGCGGACATGTGGCTGTCTATATGGGCGACGGCACTGTGATCGATGCATCCTCGAGCAAAAACGCGATGATGCACAGGGATTTCGGATCGTGGTTCAAGAACGGGTTCATTCACGCGAAACGGGTATTCTAAAACAAATAACAAAAAAACGGCATGGCAAACGCTATGCCGTTTTTGTTTTGTTGTCGAGTAAGCATACCGCAGTCTTTGATGGCGATGCTGCTCGAACCTAAGCCGCATCCGCTATTTGTTGCCCGTCTACTTGCTCAGACAACAGACACGCTTCGCGTCGTCTAACTCGCATACGCCGGGCAGCAAGATACCGGATGCTATTCGCCTTTTATGGGCATGATCGACCCGCAGGCGTGATGCGGTGTTTGCTTCCGACGTCTTTGCAAGCGTAGCGCGCAGACTCGGAATGCAAATACCCATCTAAGACTGCGATAAGTTACATCCTGTGAAGGGAACGAAGTGACCGCTCCCAGCGTTCATACTGTGTTCATATGATTTTTGTACAATACTTTTTGTAGAATGACGCATTTTCCCTAGCAAATACGGTTGTAAAGTTAGATTTTACAGTATATTATATATAGTAGGGAAATTCTGACATGGAAAAGATTGTACGGGAGTTTATACAAGAAAACAACCTGATCGAAGCAGGACAGACCGTTGGTGTGGCTGTATCGGGAGGACCGGACTCCATGGCGCTGCTGTCTTGTCTTTGTTTGCTTGCGCCCTCCGCCTTTTTTTCCGTGGTGTGCGTGCACTTTGAACACGGGATCAGGGGACAGGAATCTCTAGACGATGCGGACTTCGTCAGCCAGTACTGCGCAGAGCACAACATTCCTTTCTATATGAGCGCGGCGGACGTTCCATCGCTTGCGGAGGAATGGCATGTCGGCAAGCAGAGCGCTGCCAAGCGCGCGCGGGAGGAATATTTTAAGAGCCTTACCGAGAACGGTGATGTGGACGTGATCGCAACGGCACACCACTTAGACGACAACGCGGAAAGCGTGCTTATGCACATCCTGCGTGGAAGCGGTACGGACGGACTGCGGGGCATCCACCCCAAAAATGCGGAGATCATCCGCCCGCTGCTGTGTGTGAACCGGCAGGAGATACTCGCATACCTCGAAGAAAAAGGGATCGGGTATGTGACGGACAAGACGAACGAGGAAAACGAGTATACCCGCAATTTTATCAGGAACGTTCTGATGCCGCAGCTTCGGGAGCGGATCAACCCGGACGTGGCGGGGGCGCTTAACCGCCTGAGCGTGATCGCGGAATATGATGCGAAATATATAGGCGATATGGCGCAACGGGATTTTGCACAATGCGCAAAAGTGCTGAATGACAGCGTGGAGATCGACATTGGGATGTTTGGGCGCCTGAGCGAGGCGATCCGCTGCCGTATCGTACGGCTGGCATGTGAAAAGCTTTACATCACGCAGGATGTACAAAACGTGCATGTGTTGTCTGTACTGGCACTGGCAGATAAAAACAGGACGGGATCGCGCGTCAATCTTTCAAACAACCTGTATGCGGCTGTGGAATATGGAAAGCTGCTGATCGGTTTTTCTGCACGCGAGTCGGACGTGAGCTTCTGTATGCCATTTGACTTTGAGGCAACAAACGAGCTGCCGGACGGGAGCACTGTCGCAATCGGCGACGTATATGAATGTGATTATGAAAACAGCGATCCCAACATCGCGTATGTGGACGCTGACAAGCTGCCCGGGGCTCTGATGCTGCGGACGCGCTATCACGGGGATATGATACATCCGTTGGGCGCGCCGGGAAAAAAGAAGCTGAAGGACTATTTTATCGATAAAAAGCTGCCGCGCGGCGAGCGCGACAAAACCCCGCTCCTTGCGGACGGAAGCCGGATCGTGTGGGCGGCGGGGCATGTGATCGATGATGAATGCCGCGTAACAGACGATACGACGCGCATTTACTGTTTGAAATATATGAAAAAGCGGGAGGATGCATAATGGAGCATTATGTAGAAAGAGACATCGAGAAGGTTTTGCTCTCCAAAGAGGAGATCGAAAAACGGGTAATGGAGCTGGGAGAACAGATATCTCAGGACTATCAGGGAAAAGATTTTATCGCGGTCGGTATTTTGCGCGGCAGCGTGGTGTTTTTTTCGGATCTGATGCGCTGCGTCAAGATTCCGATGGAAATCGACTTTATGGCGGTTTCGAGCTATGGACAGGGAAGTTCTTCGACGGGCAGCGTACAGATCAAGTACGATATGCAGGAGGACATCCGCGGCAAGCATTTGCTGATCATTGAAGATATTATCGATTCGGGATGGACGCTGCACAACCTGACAAAGCTCTTGCAGGGGCGGCAGCCGGCAAGCATCGAGATGTGCTGTTTGCTCAACAAGCAGGACAGACGCGAGGTGGAGGTGCCCGTCAAGTATATCGGCTTTGATATCCCGGACGAATTCGTGGTGGGTTACGGACTCGATTATGCGGCGAAATACAGGAATTATGAAAGCGTGGGCATTTTGAAGCGTTCGGTTTACGAATAAGCCGGGTGTTTGAAGAACGATAAAAGTTGTTAGAAATAAAGGTATGCGATAAGCAATAAGCGCAACCGAGTGGGAGGATAGAAAGTTTGGCAAAATTTTTCAGAGGGCCGTTTATCTATATATTGATTATTGTTGTTATCATTATAGCGGCGCAATTTCTGGGCAACCCGGAAACCTCAAAGGTAGAGGAGCTGCAATACTACCAGTTTTTAGATAAGGTAGAGGCAAAGGATGTAAAGGACGTCGCGATCCAGGACAGGCTTCTGGTCGGGCGTACCAACGAATCGACAATCACGGATGAGAATTTTCCGCGGGAATATGATTTTTCAACGACGATCCCTGAATCGATCGGACAGTTCAATCAGGATATCGCGCAGGTGACGGGCAGTGCGAACCCGACAGATTATGGGTTTGCCCTGAATTATGTGCCGACGCCGGAGCCGAATATATTCCTGCAGTTTCTGCCGTATCTGATTTTGATCGTGCTGTTCTTAGTGCTGTGGATGGTCATCATCCGCCGTGCGCAAGGCGGTGCGGGCGGCACGGGCGGCGCGATGTCGTTCGGCAAGAGCAAGGCGCGGATGACGGATGGCGGCGAAACGAACAAAACGTTTGCCGACGTTGCCGGCGCGGATGAAGAAAAAGAAGAACTGGTAGAGATCGTACAGTTTTTGAAAAACCCGGCGCGGTTTAAGGAACTGGGTGCGCGTATCCCCAAGGGCGTGCTGCTGGTGGGTCCTCCCGGCGGCGGTAAAACGCTGCTTGCAAAGGCGGTAGCTGGCGAAGCAAAGGTGCCGTTCTTCTCGATCAGTGGTTCTGATTTTGTGGAAATGTTTGTAGGCGTGGGCGCCTCGCGTGTGCGCGACCTGTTTGAAAGCGCAAAGAAGAATGCGCCGTGTATCGTGTTTATCGACGAGATCGATGCGGTCGGACGCCAGAGGGGCGCAGGCCTTGGCGGCGGTCATGACGAGCGTGAGCAGACCTTGAACCAGCTGCTTGTGGAAATGGATGGCTTTGAGGTAAACGAAGGCATTATCGTGATGGCGGCGACCAACCGGAAGGATATCCTTGACCCGGCGCTGCTGCGTGCAGGACGTTTTGACAGGCAGATCGTTGTTAACTATCCGGACGTGAAGGGCAGGGAAGAGATACTGAAGGTTCACGCAAAG
The DNA here is from genome assembly GCF_034927525.1 of Christensenella sp. Classification (NCBI taxonomy): domain Bacteria; kingdom Bacillati; phylum Bacillota; class Clostridia; order Christensenellales; family Christensenellaceae; genus Christensenella; species Christensenella sp. The sequence goes on along the minus strand of NZ_JAYFPU010000098.1, from coordinate 2,487 downwards.
GGCAAGCCGTTTGAGCCGGAGGTCGATTTTAAGGTAATAGCGAGAAGAACGCCGGGCTTTATCGGCGCTGATCTCGAGAATGTGCTCAATGAAGCGGCGATCCTCGCGGCGCGCAGGCGTAAAAAGAAGATCGGTATGAGCGAGATCGAGGAAGCGATCACACGCGTGATCGCCGGGCCGGAAAAAAAGAGCCGCGTGATGACGGAGGCAGACAGGCGCTGTACCGCATATCACGAGGTGGGTCATGCAATTTTGGCGCACGTGCTTGATAAGACCGATCCGGTTCACGAGGTTTCTATTATCCCGCGCGGTATGGCGGCGGGGTATACGATGACGCTTCCCGAAGAGGACAAACAGCACGTCTTTAAGAGCAAGCTTGTGGACGAGATCACGATGATGCTGGGCGGGCGTGTGGCGGAATCGCTGACCTTAAAGGATGTTTCTACAGGCGCGATCAGCGATTTGCAGCGTGCGACGGAAACGGCCAAGGATATGGTCATGAAATATGGTATGAGCGACGAGCTGGGGCCGATATTCTTAGCCTCCGGTCATGAGGTGTTCTTAGGAAAGGATTTTGGGCAGACGCCTGAATATTCCGAGAGCACGGCGGCCAAGATCGACGCGGAAGTGACCAAGATCGTGGAAGGCGCGTATGCGCGTGCAAAGGACATCCTGAGCACGAACTTAAAGAAACTGATCAACATCGGCGAGGTGCTGATGCGCAAGGAAAAACTGTCGGGCGAGGAGTTCAAGCGCTTGTTTGAAGATGAGCTTGATGTGAACGATCCGAGCACATGGGCGATCGAGGAGAAAAAGGATACGGAAAAAGAACCGGAACCGATCTCCGCGCCGGAGCAGCCGATAGACGCAGAAGCGGTGGAAACGATCATCGTTGAACCGCCTACGCCGGAAGACACATGAAATGCGAAAATCAATAGAGCCAAAGGCGACAATTGATTTTATGCAGTTCAGCGGTTCCGTCTTGCGGAGCAAAACGGAACTTCCTTAAATACAAATAATAGGGGCGCGATACGTCGCGCTTTCCTATTTTTTCATGGAGTAAATAAATGCTTGATTTACATATGCACTCTACGGCATCGGACGGTACGGACACGCCGGAGGAGATCATCACCAAGTGCGCCAAGCTGCGGCTTACGCTTTCTGCGATCACGGATCATGATACCATCGATGCGCAAAAGGAAGCGATCGCTACGGCAAAAGCGCATAAAATACGTTATATCACAGGGGTGGAGATATCTGTACGGCATCTAGGGGAGCTGCATCTTCTGGGGTATGGCGTGGACATTGACAATGAAGCGCTCAAAACAATGATGGAAGACCTGCGCGGATCGCGCGTGGAGCGTGTGTACGAGATCATCAAGGCCTTAAAAGAACACAATATCAACATTACCTTTGAGGATGTGGAGCGTTTTGCCAAGGGAAACACGCTGGGACGGCCGCATGTCGCCCTTGCGCTCATCGAAAAGGGCTATGCGAGCGATTTGCAGGACGCTTTTGTCAAGTATCTGAATGAAAGCGGTCTGTGTTATATCCAAAGGCGTAAGCTCAATATGCAGCAGGCGCTGGATCTTATCTTAAGCGCGGGCGGCGTACCCGTCCTTGCGCATCCGAAGTTCGTCAAAACGGACGACATCAGCTCGCTTGTCGCGGACATGAAGAAGATCGGCCTTGCGGGCATTGAAGCCTATTATCCCGCGCATACGGATGCGGAAGTGCAGAAGTATCTGGATATTGCGCAGGCAAACGACCTTCTGGTGACGCAGGGCAGCGATTATCATGGGAAAATGCGTCCATACGCAGCGATCGCATGCGAGAAGCGGACGGGGGAAAGACTCACGGATTCCATTAATTTTTTAATTCAAAAGGCTGTAATTTGATTGAAAAGGGTCGGGGCTGGTGCTATAATAAATATGTAATCACATAAAATAAGGATGGTATGATTTTATGCTTAATGGTAATCCCGATATAAAGATATTTGCGGGCTCGTCCGGGCTCCCTTTTGCAAAGAAAATGTGTAACTACCTGGGGGCGGAGTTAGGCGCTTCCGAGGTCATACACTTTTCTGACGGTAATATTTTCATCCGTATCAAGGAAACGGTACGAGATAAAGACGTATATGTAGTGCTCCCTATCGGTTTGGATCCCAACAACGAGTTAGTGGAGCTTTTATTTTGGATGGATTCCTTCAAGCGCGCGAGCGCAGGCGCGGTCACGGCGATCATCCCTTACTACGGATATGCCAAGGGCGACAAGAAGGATGAACCCAGGGTATCGATCCGTGCGCGGGTGTGTGCGGACTGTATGGAGACTGCGGGCGCTGACCGTGTGATCACGATGGATCTGCACAGTGCGCAGGTGCAGGGCTTCTTCAAGATTCCCGTCGATCACCTTCGTTCGCTGCCCATCCTGTGCGAGTACATCAAGGGTATGGACATCATGGAGGACGCTGTGGTCGTCTCTCCGGAC
>NZ_JAYFPU010000003.1:0-2149 GCF_034927525.1 Christensenella sp. | reverse complement strand
TCCTGGCGATCTTGACGGCATTTTCATCCGCTTCGGCTCCGCTGTTTACAAACATGGTCATTTTGGTTTCGCCTTTCACCGGAACGATGCTGTTCATCTTTTCCGCAAGCTCGATGTATCTTTCATGCGTTGTGATATTCATCATGGCATGGAAGTACTTTTCACTCTGCGTCTTAACGGCGTCAATCAGTTCGGGCTTGCTGTACCCGATATTGAGCACTCCGACCCCGCCGATCCAGTCAAGGAAAACATTGCCGTCAACGTCTTCAAACATGGCGCCTTCACCGCGCGCTATCACGCAGGGATATCCGCATTTTATCGCGTTGGGCACAGCCTTTGCCCTTCTTTCGATAATTGCCTGTGCCTTGGGGCCCGGTAACGGCGTAACGACCTTTGGTAATGCGTCTCTTAACATTTTAAAAATCCTCCTTTTTTGTCCATATGGCGGCGGCGGCTTTCCACTGCTGCGGGCCGCATACGGTTATGCGATTATTTATGGCGCTCGCCATGATCTATATACAACAACATAATATATAGCTATACAAATTTCATGCCGAATATGGTTTTTCCCGCGGGAAAATTGCATGGAGTCTAAACAATTGATAAATTAAGGTTTCAGGGCAGACGGCAGAAGGCGGGGCCTGTCGGCTTTCCATATTTTATGAAATTTATTTCTCATAAATGAGAAATTTCAGGACAACGCGGCGGCTGATCCGGTCTTCGATACGGCTGATTTTTGTCACGACAGCCCGGCTGATTTAGGCTCGCCGATTCAGTTGATCTCAAGCTCCGATAGTTTCCGGTAGAGGGTCGCCCTGCTGAGTCCCAGCTCCTTTGCCACCAGATCCTTCGCGTTGCTGCTGTTTCCGTATTTTTTCAGCTTCCTCGTCAGGATCTCCCTTTCGTAGGATTTGACCTGTTCATTGAGAGGGAGATCGCTTTCTTCGATCTGTATGGTATTGTCGCCTCTCTTTAAGAGCCGGCCCGGCATGGCGTCAATGCCGATTTTATCCCCGAAAGCCATGTTCGTGCCGTATTCGATCGCATTCTCCAGCTCCCTGACATTGCCCGGCCAGCCGTAATTTTCATAAACGTGTTCCGCCTCGTCGGTAAAGCCGGTGATCTTCTTGTTCATGAAAGTATTGTATTTGTTCAGAAAATGACGCATCAGGAGCCTGATATCGGATCGTCTCTCCCTGAGAGGAGGTATAACGAGCGGAATAACGCTCAGGCGGTAGTAGAGATCTTCCCGGAACGTACCTTCCCTGATCATCGTTTCCAGATCCTTGTTGGTGGCCGCAATAACCCTGACGTCGACGATGATGACCTTGTTGCCTCCCACCCGTTCAAAACGCATATTCTGAAGCACATGCAACAGCTTTACCTGCAGGTGCAGCGGCATATCCCCGATCTCGTCGAGAAAGATAGTCCCGCCGTTGGCCAGTTCGAATTTCCCGTATTTCCCCTTGTCGCTGGCGCCGGTAAAAGCGCCTTTCTCATCGCCGAAAAGCTCGCTTTCCAGCAGGTTCTCCGGGATCGCCCCGCAGTTTACCGTGACGAACGGTCCCTTTGCCCTGGGGCTGGCATAGTGGATCGCCTTTGCGAACATTTCCTTTCCGGTTCCGCTTTCCCCCGTGATCAATACGGTGGAGCTGCCTCTCGCGGTGAGCATGGCCTGGGTTTTCGCCTTTCTGATGGCTTCGCTTTCGCCTATGATATCGTCGAAGGTATATTTCAGCGCCCTGGTGTTGAAGTTGTAGACCAGCTTCTGAGCTTCCTCGATATCGCGGAAGGAAATCACCGCGCCGGCTGCCGTCTCATCGGTAGAGAACGGCTTGACGGTAACAATGAAGTGGAAGCCGCCTCTTTCGTTGGTATACACCTCTTCGTTCTCCGTATAGCCGTTTCCGGAGCGCAACACCTCCAGCGCGGGCGTACCGCGCATGAATTTGCTGATATGGCTCCCGATCATGTCGCTTTTCGTCGTTTTAAACAGTTCTTCCGCCATTTGGTTGCAATGCTTGATATAGCCCCTGGCGTCAATGGAGAAGATCCCTTCATGGGCGGTCTCCAACACTGTCGACAGTTCGCTCATGCCGAGTTCCACCTTGTTCAGCACCCTTTTCTGCATTGCCTTGGTGCCCAGCAG
>NZ_JAYFPU010000269.1:0-5457 GCF_034927525.1 Christensenella sp. | reverse complement strand
TTACGCGCTGTTTACCGCGGCATTTTTTACACAATATCAGGGACTGGTAATGACGTCCCTTTATATCCTCGGCATTCTGGTCGCTATTTTGACGGGGCTGATCTTCAAAAAAACGCTGTTCCGCGGGAACCCGGTGCCTTTTGTGCTCGAGCTGCCCGCTTACCGTTTGCCGTCCCTGAAAAACGTGCTGCTGCATATGTGGGACAAGGCAAAGGACTTTTTGGTGCGGGCGTTCACGATCATTTTCCTCGCCAGCATCGTCATTTGGTTTTTACAGTCGTTTGATTTCCAGTTTAACTTTGTAACAGACAATTCCACCAGCATTCTGGCGGGCATCGGACGGGCGGTCGCGCCCATATTTGCGCCGCTTGGGTTTGGCAGCTGGCAGGCCTCCACCGCGCTCATTACTGGTTTAACAGCCAAGGAAACGGTTATAAGTACACTGTCAGTACTTACCGGAGGCGAGCAAATGCTGACGACGCTTTTTACGCCGCTGGCCGCATATTCTTTCCTGGCTTTTGTGTTGCTCTATATGCCGTGCATCGCGGCGGTAGCGACGACAAAGCGCGAACTGGGAGCCAAAAACGCGGTTTTTACGATCATCTACCAGACGCTTGCGGCGTGGGTGGTCGCATTCGTGATCTTCCAGGTCGGTTCGCTGCTCTTATAAGAAGGAGGCGGGACGCATGGCGGAGATCATCATCGGCATCGTTATCGTAGCGGCCATTGCCGCGGCCATAACGTACATCGTAAAAAAGCGAAAAAAAGGGGAATGCGTCGGCTGTAGCGAGTGTAACAGGGCGAACGGCTGCGACGGATGTCCACACGCAGGAAACGAAAAGCCTCCGAACGAATAAGGAGGCTTATTTTTATGGTCAAGCTATTGCATTATAATGAGTGGAGCGAAACAGCATATACGCTCCATCTGATCACGCAGATGATGGGCAAGGTAAAGCTTGTGCGCATGCCCGCGCAACCCGGCTGGGGGCACATCGTGCTGCATTTCACCCCACAGGGGTTAACAACGGGGTTGATCCCCAATGGGGAACGCAGCTTTGCGATCAACTTGAACCTCGACACGTCCACCGTCTTTACACAAACCGTATCCGGCGACACGGCGGGGTTTTCACTGCGCAACAATACATCTGTCAGCGAATATTATAACGATTTCAAAAAAATGCTTGCCGCACTCGTGTGCGACACAGTAATCAATGAGGTGCCGCAGGAAATGGGTACCAGAACACCATTTTACGACGATACACAAAAGCGTGACTATGAAAGCTGCGCTGCCCGCGATTTTTATCAGATGTATGTGTATGCGCACAATGCTCTGCTCGATTTTGCCTCGCCCTTCCGTGGCAAAAAACTGCTGCCCTCTTTCTTCTGGGGTACATTTGATGTTTCCACCGTGCTGTTTTCCGGCAAACCAAGCCCCTTCCCCGGCAGCGGCGTGATCGAGGTGAACGGTTTTGACGAACAATTCTTTGAGGCGGGTTTCTGGGCGGGGGACCCAAATCTCGCCGATCCGTCGTTCTTTATCATGCCCTATCCGTTCATCAAGGACGATTTGAGCGACAAGCCCGTATCTCCCGACAAAGTAGTGTGGAGTACCGCTAAAATGGAATATTTCTTCTCCCTGAAGGATGCGCTTACCTATCCTGACCCTGAGGCGGCCATACGCGAATTTTTACAGAGCACGTTTGGCGTGGTCACAAAACACGAGGCCTGGGAGTGCATCGACTGGTTCACGCAGCCGCTTACGATTCCAGTCCATAGAAATCAAGGATCTTGAAGCTGTTTTTCCAATAGTCCAATATCCCCTCGTCCCGCATGTGCGACAGTTCGCGCGACATCGCACTGCGGTCTACGCTCAGATAATCGGCGAGTTCGTTCCTGTTGAGATCGATCAGGAACGGATTCGCTTTTTTTTCACTATATTCGCTGAGCAAATAGGCGCTCAGCTTTTCGCGCGTCGACCGCCTGCTTAAAAAATCCATCTTTTTGTTGAGCGTCAAATTTTTTACCGCCAGCATGCGGACAAGACGACGAATGAGTTCGCTATGGAATACGCATGCGTTTTTACATGTCGTCAATATCTTTTCCACTTGTAAAAACAGTATCTCGCTTGCTTCCCCCGTGCTTACGGCAAGAGGACTTTCCATGAGCCCCGCGCAGGCGAACGCTTCGCCGAACACGCCGCCCGGATGGATGGTCGCGATGATGCTGCGCTTTCCGAAATAGTCCTCACGAATCACCTGTACCTGCCCACGGAGCACAACGCCAAATCCGCCGATGCGTGAACCGACATGCCACACTATGTCCCCTTTGGGGTATTTTCGCACATTGTACCCAAGACACGAAAGCATAGATTCGATATCCTTTTGCTCCATGCCGCTGAATAATTCATTCTTTTGAAGAATCGTAAGATCAATTTTCATGTCTTTTCCCTTTCGTTGCAAATGCAACATATCTTTTAAGCTTATTGTACTATCCTTGTGATTACAAATCAAATACATGTTTATCAATTTCTCAAAGAACAAGGAGGTATCATTGAATGGAAATGTTTTGTTTTCAATGCGAACAGACCGCTAAGGGTACAGGGTGTACCGCAGGCGGCGTATGCGGCAAAAAAGTAGAGACCGCAAACCTACAGGACGCTCTTACCGACAAGCTGGTGGAGCTTGCCTGCGCAGCACAGGGAAAGCCGCATGACGCAGAAACGGACGCGGCGATCATGGACGGTCTTTTTACGACCGTTACCAACGTGAGCTTTGACGACGTCGCGATCGCTGGGCAGGTAGACAGGCTTGCCCAATTGGTCGCAAGGTATGGCGGCGGATGTACGTTCGACGCAAACAGTATCTGGCACAATGACGAGGACACGCGCAGCTTGCAGGCCCTCCTGTTGTTCGGTATGCGCGGTATGGCTGCTTACGCGCACCATGCGCGTGTCCTCGGCAAAACAAGCCCTGAGGTTAACGAGTTTTTTTACCGCGGGCTTGCTTCCCTCGCACAAGACCTTACCATAGACGAACGGCTTGCGCTTGTGATGGAATGCGGACAGGTAAACCTTAAGTGCATGGAGCTTTTGAACAACGCAAACGTCGGCGCTTATGGAAAGCCCACGCCCACACAGGTGAGCACGGATGTAGAAGCAGGGCCGTTCATCATCGTTACAGGCCACGATCTGCACGATTTGAAGCTGCTGCTTGAGCAGACGGACGGCAAGGGCGTAAACATCTATACGCACGGTGAAATGCTGCCCGCGCACGCCTATCCGGAGCTGAAAAAGTACAGCCACCTGAAGGGTAACTTTGGGACAGCGTGGCAGAACCAGAAAAAGGAATTTGACAATGTCCCCGCGCCCGTTCTCTTTACCACCAACTGCCTGATGCCCCCGCAGGCTTCTTATTCCGACAGGATATTTACCACTTCTGTGGTCGGCTATCCACAGATGCAGCATATTGACGGAAACAAGGATTTTGGTCCGGTGATCGAAAAGGCGCTTGCACTTGGCGGCTATCCGCAGAAAAAGGAAATGAGCGGCATCAACGGCGGGCACGTGCTTAGCGTTGGTTTTGGTGTGGACACCGTACTTTCTGTGGCGGATCAGGTCATAGACGCGGTGAAGGGCGGCAAGATCAGCCACTTCTTCCTTGTAGGCGGATGCGACGGTGCAAAACCCGGCCGCAACTATTATACGGATTTTGTGCAGCAAACACCGGAGGACTCGGTGATCCTGACGCTTGCGTGTGGTAAATTCCGCTTCAACGACTTAGACCTCGGCACTGTTGCCGGGCTGCCGCGCCTGATGGACATGGGACAATGCAACGACGCGTATTCGGCGATTCAGGTTGCGCTTGCGCTCGCAAACGCCTTTGACTGCGGCGTGAACGATCTGCCGCTGTCCCTCGTGCTTTCGTGGTACGAACAAAAGGCGGTGTGCATCCTGCTGACGTTGTTGGCACTAGGCATCAAAAATATTTATTTAGGGCCTACGCTGCCCGCGTTTGTCTCGCCAAACGTACTCAATATCCTTGTTGAGAAATTCAACATCAGCCCGATCTCTACGCCGGAGGAAGACCTGAAAAAAATACTCGGCTAAGTGTCAAGAACAAAAAGCCCTCATCTCCTAAATGGAAATGAGGGCTTTTTTACAATATTCAGAGCGCGGTACCTTTTTTAGGGACAGACAGCCGGGACATATCAACGCCCTCCAATGCCAGCAGCTTGATTTTTGCCTGTATGCCGCCGGCAAAACCCGTCAGGCTGCCGTTTGACCCGACCACCCGATGACAGGGGATGATGATGGAGATCGGGTTATGCCCGACCGCCCCTCCCACCGCCTGGCTAGACATACTTTTCTGATTCCTTTTCGCGGCGATCTTTTTCGCAATATCGCCGTAGGTGACGACCGTGCCATACGGTATCCCGCATAAAATCTGCCACACATCCTGCCGGAATTCACCGCCGATCGGCTGAAGCGGCAATTCGGCAATCTCAGGTTTTTCCCCTGCAAAATACCTATTAAGCCACTCTTTTGCCGCAATAAATACCGGCATTTCATTTTGCTCCGGCATTTCTTCACGGATCGTACCTCCAAAATATTTTTGTCCTTCCATCCACAGCCCCACAAGGTGTTCCCCGTCACACGCAAGCGTAAGCTTGCCGACCGGAGACTGATACGTCGCTCTATAATACATATTCTTCACTCCTTATAATGTGTTCCAAAGATTGATCGTCGCGTAGCTGCGCCACGGGCGCCACGCCTCCGCCAGCCGCAGCAGCTCCTTTGGCGTATAGGATGGAAGCGCTTTTTTTATGCCAACATCGGTTTCTAAGAACGCGTCTGTAAAGCCCATCGTACGCATCGCGATATACTGTGCCGTCCAGCTTCCGATCCCTTTGACCGCCATCAGTTTTTTTATTTCTTCTTCCGGCTGCAGGCAGTGGTCGAACCTGATGTCATTTTGCACAAAAGCCTTTGCCAGTCCATAGATCGTTTTTGACCGTGCCGCTGTAACGCCCAGCGGGCCAAAGCAGTCTTCCGGTTTTTCCCCCAGGGCCAATATCTCCTGCGGGGAAGGAAAGACATAATCAAGCCCTTTTATACCTGTATTAACAGGTGTGCCATAGGCCGCGGCGATCCTTGCCGCCAATGTGCTTGCCGCTTTTACGGATATCTGCTGCCCAAGCACCGCCCGTACCGACATTTCGAAAGCATTGAAGCAGCCGGGCAGACGCGTGCCTAAAACACATGATCCGGGACGAATATCGTTCATCGTTTGCAGCGAATCATAGATCGTGCCGGGGTCGCAGTATAGATCAAACAAATGTCGTATCCTTGACAATACCTGTGGCAATACAGGCAAAAGGGATTCACTGATCGTCACCGCCAACGTATTGTTTTGCGGCCTGTGCCCTACCTGTACCCATCCAAAAACGGTCTTGCCGTTT
>NZ_JAYFPU010000037.1:0-21130 GCF_034927525.1 Christensenella sp. | reverse complement strand
ACGAACGCGAAATGCTTTGTCAGGGCACGGTGGATAATTACCTGCACGGCAGCTGTGACGGACTGGAGCTGCCCAAAGGATTGCAGCGCAGGACGCTCAATATGATACGTTCGGTGTTCAATGCAAGCCCGTGCGCGCGTTTTTCGTGCGAGGATATCGTGGATACGGTCAAGTTGTCCCGCATCACGGTACAAAGATATCTGCAATATCTACATAAAAACAACGAACTGGTGCAAAGGTTGAATTACAGCACGGGCGGGCGGCCATGCTCGCTCTACCAGTACAATCCCGGATTGTTCGCATAGGCAGTACAAAAAAACCGGCGTATCACACGCCGGTTTTTGTTTGCCGTAAAAGCTTACTTGTCCTTGAATACGTCCTTTAGGATATGCGGCGTCTGCTGGGCGGCGCATTCACGGCAGCTGTGCTCTACATATTCGCGCAGCATAGGACGAAAATCCGGATGCGCACAATTATCGATGATGGCGTGCGCACGCTGTCTGGGTGTTAAGCACCGCAGGTCGGCATAGCCATACTCCGTCACCAGGAAGTGGATATCGTGCTCGGTATGGTCGATGTGCGTTACAAAGGGCACGATGCACGAGAGCGTACCGTTTTTCGCTGTTGCCGGCGTCATGAAGATAGAAAGTCCGGCGTTCTGGGCAAAGTCGCCGCTGCCGCCGATGCCGTTCATGATGCGCGTACCATTGATATGCGAGGAGTTCGTGTTGCCGTAAATATCCGCTTCGATCGCCGTGTTCATGGCAATGATACCAAGACGGCGGATGACCTCCGGGTGGTTGCTGATCTCCTGTGGGCGCAGCATGATCTTGCTGCGGTAGTTTTCAAAGTTTGCGTTGTAATGCTCTTCAAAATCCGGTGAAACAGTGAGCGACGTACCTGAGGCAAAGGCGATCTTGCCTGCGTCGATCAAGTCGAACACCGCGTCCTGCAGCACCTCGGAATAAACATTCAAATCGGTGAAATCTGAGCCCTTGAGCCCGGCTAGAACTGCATTTGCTACGCCGCCCACGCCCGATTGCAGCGGGGGAAGCGGAACGGGAAGCCGTCCGGCCTCTGTTTCTTTGGTGATGATCTCGATGATGTTGTCCGCGATCTTCTGGGAGATATCGTCCACAGGAGGGACTGCGCGTCCGTGGTCGGGGATATCTGTGAAGACGATCGCCGCGATCCTGTCAAAATCACAAGGATAGTATTCCGTACCGATGCGGTCTTCCGCGTGTACGATCGGGATGGGCTGGCTGTTGGGCACGCGCTCTACCGTATATACGTCGTGAATACCCTTTAAGGACTCGGGCTGCGACGTGTTGATCTCTAAAATGACGTGCTTGGCACAATCAATATATGTATTCGCCATACCGATGGATGTGGAAGGGATCAAATGACCTTCTTCATCGATGCCGACGATCTCAACGATCGCAAAGTCGATATCGCCGAAAAAGCCGTTTTTCGCCCATACCGCCATCTGGCTCAGATGAACATCGAAATAATCGATATCGCCCGCGTTGATCGCGTTGCGCACTGTGGAATTGGTCTGGTAGGGGGTACGGCGAGCCATCGCGCCTGCCCGCACAAGTGCGCCGTCGATCTCGTCACCTACGGAAGCGCCCGTCATAACGGTAAGATTCAGCTTTTCACCTGTTTCCTCTGCACGTTTGGCAATGGCAAGCGGAACAGCCTTTGCGTGTCCGGCGGGTGTAAAACCGCTCATGCCGATCGTTGCATTCGGATAGATGAGTTTTGCGGCTTCGTCCGCGCTCATCACCTTGCTAAGATATTTTTCACACTTGATTCTTTCGTTCATATTCATCCTCCATTGACGCCGATAGGCATCTATAACATTCACAATTATATAGTATACACTGAAAAAAGAGACTTTGCACGCCCGTTACCGTACAAAAGTTCTTAACTAACTAATGAATCATAAAGAGGGGGTAACAAATTTTTTTAGTTACATAATGTTGCAATTTTTCGAAAAACTACTATAATAAGACAGGATAAACTTGTGAAAAAAGTAACACTTTTTAATATATTTTAGGAGGATGGAATAAAAATGGCTAATGTGGCAGAAATCTTTGAAAAAGCGCGTATCGCGCAGGCTGAATATGAAAAGAACGCCAGCCAGGAGCAGGTAGACGCTGCGGTAAAAGCGATCGGTAAGGTCGTTTATGACCGTGCGGAGGAGCTTGCGAAAATGGCGGTGGACGAGTCCGGAATGGGCGTTTATGAAGACAAAGTCGGGAAGTGCAAAGGAAAATCCAAGTGCATCTGGAACAGCCTGAAGGGCAAAAAATCCTATGGCATCATCGACGAAAATAAAGAAACGGGCATCATCAAGGTTGCAAAGCCGAAGGGCGTTGTGGGCGCGGTAACACCGGTCACGAATCCCGTTGTTACGCCGATGTGCAACGCGATGTTTGCTTTAAAGGGCAAAAATGCGATCGTAATTGCGCCGCATCCGCGTACGAGCAACCTCAATAAATACGTTGTGGATTTGTTCCGTGCAGAGCTCAAAAAATTGGGATTGCCGGAAGACCTCGTACAGACGATCGAAAATCCGTCGCTCGATATGACGCAGGAGGTCATGAAGACTGCTGACGTTGTTGTGGCAACAGGCGGCGCAGGTATGGTAAAATCCGCTTATTCCAGCGGCAAACCGGCGTTAGGCGTTGGCCCCGGCAATGTACAGGTCATCATTGACCGCGGCATCGATTATGACGAAGCGGCACAAATGATCATTGCAGGCCGTAAATTTGACAACGGCATCATCTGCTCGGGCGAACAGAGCATCATTGCTCCCAAGGACGAGTTTGACACAGTGATCAAGGCGTTTGAAAAGAACGGCGCTTATTATATTGAAGATCCGGCGGACGTCGAGAAATTCGCACAGACGATCTTCCCGGGCGGTGTGATCTCAAAGGATGTGGTAGGACAGAGCGTACAGAAGATCGCGGGTCTTGCGGGTGTCAGCGTTCCGGAAGGAACGAAGGTGGTCGTATTAAAGGCGCGCGGTGTTGGGCGTGCTGATCTGCTGTGCAAAGAGAAGATGTGCCCGTTCATGATCGCGATCCCGTATGACACGTTTGAAGACGCGATGGATATCGCTTATGAGAACCTTGACTATGAAGGCAAGGGACACACCTGCGCGATCCATTCGAACGATAAAAAGCATATTGAGATGGTGGGCGAGCATATGCCCGTAAGCCGTATCGTAGTAAACCAGCCTTCCTCTACAACGGCGGGCGGAGCACTCACAAACGGCTTCTCTCCGACGACGACGCTTGGATGTGGATCGTGGGGCAACAACAGCATCTCGGAGAACTTGAATTATACGCACCTGATCAATGTTTCGCAGATCGGCCTTTATAACAAAGATAAGAAAGTGCCGACAGACGAAGAAATTTGGGCGTAATCAAAACAGTAACTCTCGATGGAGCCGACCCTTGGCTCCATCGCAAGTTTATCTAAGCGCAGGATGATATGGTTCAGATAGGCATCGAGCAAAAACAGGTACAGACCCAGGTGTTGGGGCAACAGCTGCAGCAGGCGTTGTTTTTGCTGAAAATGAACGCGCTGGAGCTTAACGAGTATCTGAAACAGGCTGCGACGGACAATCCTGTGCTGGAACTTTTGGAAATGCACCGGCCGTTGCAAGGGGAAGTATTCCGCGTGACGCGCGGCGGCAAGGTAAGCAGCGTACAGGCACCGGATGCGGCGGGACGCGACGTTGCCGGCAGGGATACCTTAAAAGACGATCTGAAAAAACAGCTGGGGGCATTGCGGCTGGAACCGCAGCAGAAACATATCGCGCTTACGGTGGTCGAGAGCCTCGACCATAAAGGATATTTCAGCGAGAATTTAGGTGAGCTGGCAAATTTTTTGCAGGTGAGCCGCAAGGAAGCGGAAGTGGCGCTAAAAACCGTACAGGCTTTGGAACCGGCGGGCGTCGGCGCGCGTAACGTGCAGGAATGCCTGACGTTGCAGCTGATGCGCAGGAAGGTGAAGGTAGGGTATCCTTACGAGATCATCCGCGGACACATGCGCAACTTGGCGCAGGGCAAGATAAAGGAAATCGCGCGTGCCCTCAAGATATCCGAAGGGGAATGCGCAAAATACTGCGATATGGTACGGGCGTTGAACCCTTCCATAAACAGTATGGGCGACGGAGAAGCGGTACAGTATGTCCAGCCGGAGATCACAGTCGTCAAAAAGGATGAAAAATTACGAGTCGCCTTAAAAGAAGAAAGGCTCCCGCGTTTGTCACTCAATGCAGAATACAAGGGGCTTGAACATGCGGACGAGGAGACTAAGGCATATTTAAAAGAACGGTACAGGGAAGCGAACCGTATGATCGGCTCGCTCGAGCTGTGGAAAACCACGGTGCGCAAGGTCGCAGAGGCAGTCGTATCTGCGCAGGAGGCGTTTTTTCTTCGAGATGAACCCTTGAGGCCGATGCGCCTGTGCGATGTGGCAGAAGAACTTGACATGAACGTGTCCACCGTGAGTCGGGCAGCGGCAGGGAAATACCTGATCAGCGATGCAGGGGTCTATCCCTTAAAGCATTTCTTTGTCAGGAGCTTTCGTGCCAAAGAACAAACGGTGAGCAGCGATCATATTTGCCGCCTGATCCGTGAAATGCTTACGAACGATGTGTCGCTTTCGGACACAGAGCTTACAAAGCGGCTTGTTACGCAGGGGATCGGTATTGCGCGGCGCACAGTCGCAAAATACCGTATGAAAATGGGAATCGACTCGGTATACCACCGGGTGTAGATATTGTAAAAAACACTATGTTTAGGAGAGAGATATGGATTTCACATTAAGCAAGGAACATCAGATGCTGCAAACGCTTTTCCGCGATTTTGCAGAAAATGAAGTGAAACCGCTCGCGGAGGAACTGGACGAGGAAGAACGTTTTCCTGTCGAGACGGTTGAGAAATTGAAAAAGTACGGCTTTCTTGGGATACCTTTCCCCAAAGAATATGGCGGACAGGGCTGCGACACGCTGGCATATGCCATGTGTGTTGAGGAGCTTTCTAAGGTGTGTGCAACAACGGGCGTTGTTGTTTCGGCACACACATCGCTTGGGTCTAACCCGGTCAAGCAGTTTGGTACAGAGGAACAAAAGCAGAAATATCTGGTTCCGCTGGCGAAGGGTGAGAAGCTCGGCGCATTCGGCCTTACAGAGGCGGGTGCGGGCACGGACGCATCAGGACAACAGACAAAGGCAGTGCTTGACGGCGACCACTATGTACTGAACGGCAGTAAGATTTTTATTACCAATGCCGGATATGCTGATATTTATATCATCATGGCTATGACGGATAAATCCAAGGGCAACCACGGCATTTCCGCGTTTATCGTGGAAAAGGATTTTCCGGGCTTCTCAGTCGGAAAAAAAGAGCGTAAGATGGGCATACGCGGCAGCGCGACAGCAGAGCTGATCATGGAAAACTGCATCGTACCCAAGGAAAACCTTCTGGGAAAAGAAGGACAGGGCTTCAAGGTCGCGATGAGCACGCTTGACGGTGGCAGAATCGGTATTGCGGCGCAGGCGCTGGGCATCGCGGAAGGCGCGTTCAATGAAGCGGTCGCATATGTAAAGGAAAGAAAACAGTTTGGACGTTCGCTTTCCAAGTTCCAGAATACGCAGTTTGTGATCGCCGACTTAAAAGCAAAGATCGATGCGGCGCAGCTGCTCGTTTATCGCGCGGCGATCGCAAAGGATACGCAGGAGCGTTTCTCGGTGGAAGCGGCAATGGCGAAGTTAGTTGCGGCGGAAACTGCAATGGAAGTAACGACCAAATGTGTACAGCTTTTGGGCGGATACGGATATACAAGGGATTACCCGGTGGAGCGCATGATGCGCGACGCGAAGATCACAGAGATCTACGAGGGTACCAGCGAAGTGCAGCGCATGGTGATTGCGGGCGCTGCGCTCAAGTAGACGGAAGGGGGAAATACAATGAATATCGTTGTTTGCATCAAACAGGTTCCGGATACGAATGAAGTAAAGCTGGATCCGAATACAGGGACGCTCATCCGCGAGGGTGTGCCGTCCATCATCAATCCCGACGACAAGGCGGGTCTCGAGGCCGCTTTGCGGTTAAAGGATTCTATGGGTGCTAAGGTAAGTGTGATCTCTATGGGGCCGCCGCAGGCGGATCTTGCCCTTCGCGAAGCGCTTGCGATGGGCGCGGACGAGGCGATTTTGGTTACGGACAGGGCATTTGGCGGTGCTGATACATGGGCGACGAGCTCAACGCTTGCGTCAGCCATCAAAAAGCTTCCGTTCGACCTGATCATCACGGGCCGCCAGGCGATCGACGGGGACACGGCGCAGGTCGGCCCGCAGATCGCGGAGCACTTGAAGCTTGTCAACATCAGCTACGCGGAAGAGATCAAAGTCGAAGGCGACAGCATTATTGTAAAACGCCAATATGAAGACAGATATCACTTGTTGAAAGCAAAAATGCCGTGTTTGCTGACTGCGCTTGCAGAGCTCAACGAGCCGCGGTATATGACGCCTAAGGGCGTGTTCGACGCGTACCGCGAGCAGGAAGTGCAGATATGGACGCTGGAAGATCTTGATGTTGACAGAAGCAATATCGGGCTAAAGGGTTCGCCCACGCACGTATTCAAATCGTTTACAAAGCCGCTCAAGGCAGCGGGTACGGTCGTGAATACGGGCGCAGCGGAATCGGTTGAATTTCTGATGGAAAAACTCCGCAGCAAATTCATTATTTGACGGAAAGTGGTGATATGATGAATATACAGGAATATAAGGGCGTATTCGTATTTGCACAGCAGGAAGATAATAAGCTGACAAGCGTTTCTTTGGAGCTTGTGAGCAAGGGTAAAGAGCTGGCAGCAGACCTTAATACGGAAGTAACGGCAGTCGTGCTTGGGTCGGATATCGGCGCGATGGCAGAGAAGCTTGGGCGTTACGGCGCGGACAATGTTATCCTCGCGGACGATCCGGCGCTTAAAGTCTATATGACGGAACCGTATACGTGCGTACTTACTGAGATCATTCAGGCAAAGAAGCCGGAAATCGTGCTTTATGGCGCGACGGCGATCGGCAGAGACTTAGCGCCGCGGGTATCGGCACGCGTACACACCGGCCTCACGGCAGACTGTACCGGTCTTGAGATCGATCCGGAAACAAAGAATTTGCGCATGACGCGTCCTGCGTTCGGCGGCAATATCATGGCGACCATCATTTGTCCGGATTTCCGTCCGCAGATGGCGACAGTGAGGCCGGGCGTGATGCAGCGCATTTCTCCTATTGAATCGCACGCCAAGGTGGAAAATTATCCGGTGAACGTTCCAAAAGAGAGCGTAAATGTGGAGATTCTTGACATCATCAAAAAGGTGAGCGACAAGATGGATATCCAGGATGCGAAGATTCTCGTTTCCGGCGGCCGCGGAATGGGCTGCCCCGAGAATTTCAGCCTCTTAGAAGACCTTGCGGAAGCGTTTGGCGGCGGTACGACGGTAAGCTCGTCTCGTGCGTGCGTGGACGCCGGCTGGGTGGAAAAGGACAGGCAGGTCGGCCAGACAGGTAAGACAGTGCGTCCTGATCTGTATATTGCGTGCGGTCTTTCCGGCGCGATCCAGCACCTTGCTGGCATGGAAGATTCCGAAGTGATCATCGCGATCAACAAGGACGAAACAGCGCCCATCTTTGAGGTAGCCGATTTCGGCGTAGTAGGTGATGTGACCAAGATACTGCCCATGTTCACCGAACAGGTGAAGCGTTCGATCGCGGAAAGAAAGGACGCGTAAACGTAAGGCGTTATACTGGAATATGAAAGAGCACCGGAAACCGGTGCTCTTTTTATGTGTTGATGAGAGGGGCTGTACTTTGCTCCGCAATGGTGAGGAAATCACGTAGGGGCGGCGAAAGATGCTTTTCACGGTGATGCACTGTATAGTTGGCATTTTTTAAATACATATCCTGTATCTCCACACGCAGCAGTTGGTTGCCTGCAAGTTGGTCCTGTACCAGAAGTTCGGGCAGGATAGCGATGCCAAATCCGTTTTGTGCGGCATGGATGAGCGCCTGAGAGTCTACGCTTGTCCATGCCGGATCGCAGACAAGGCCGTGCAGCATGAGAGCACTGTCAAAAACGTCTCGTACAGAGCTTCCTTTTTCGCGCAGCAGCAGTGTTTCGCGGGCGAGGGACTGCGGGGTTAAGGGGACAGGCAGCGGATAGTCCGGCGCGCATACCGCGACGATCGTAAACGAGGAGAATGGACAGGCCGTGAGGCGGTTATCGGATATCGCCCCTTCGATCAACGCGGCGTCGATCGCACCAGCAAGCAGTTTTTCTGTGTTGCGTCGCGCAGTGTCGACCTCGATACGTACGGGAGTATTATGAAATTGTTTTTGAAATTCGCGCATGATGCCGGGAAGCAGAAAATTTGCTATCGTGATGCTGGAGCCGATGCGGACAGGGGAAGTGAACTCCAGATTTCCGCTGCTGCGCTCGAGGTCATCGTGCAGCTCGACGATCGCCGCCGCTTTTTCGTAAAAAGCCCTGCCGGAGCCTGTCAGCGATATTCTGCGGCCAACACGGTCAAAAAGTATACATCCTGTTTCGCGCTCCAGTTCCGCAATGACATGCGAAACGGCAGGTTGCGTCATGTATAGCTGCTGCGCCGCCCTGGTAAAACTCATTTCCTTACATACTGTGCAAAACACGGTAAGATGTCGCAAATTCATAGTCTATTCCTCGAATCATTACTATTTTGATATGAATACAATAATATAATAACATTTTATTTATGTATGTACAATTGATAAAATAGAGTTGGAGGGGTATACATGAAAAAAAAGGTATCACTTTGGTGGCTGTTCGGCATCAACCTGTTTATCAGTGCGTTTACATTTGGCGGCGGATATGTGGTCGTGCCGATGATACGCAAATACTTTGTAGAAAAAAAGCAATTGTTTGGGGAAGAAGAACTGATGAATCTGGCGGCGGTGTCGCAATCCTCGCCGGGGGCGATCGCCGTCAATCTGGCGACGGTGACTGGCTTCCAGACTGCCGGGAAAAAAGGCGCTTTTATTGGCTGTATCGCGGCGGTGATCCCGCCGCTCATTATATTGACGATCGTTTCGGTATTTTATGCGGCGTTCCGCGATAATTTGCTTGTTGCTGCTGCGCTCAAAGGCATGGAAGCAGGCGTATGTGCGCTTGTTGTGGATGTGGTGATCGACATGGGACGCGCGGTATTTAAGGAAAAGCAGCCGGTGCTTTCGTGTCTGCTGCCCCTTTCTTTTTTACTGGTCTTCTTTTTACAGGTGAATGTGATCGTCGTTATACTGGGCAGCGCTGCGGTTGCTTTTATCGCGGGGTGGCTTAAGAGGAGGGCGCAAAAATGACTCTGCTGTTTAACCTTTTTGTCAATTTCCTGCAGGTGGGTCTTTTCAGCTTTGGCGGCGGGTATGCAACGATACCGCTCATCCAGCAATATATCGTGGATGCGCAGCAGTGGATCACCTTTCAGGAGCTGACGGATATCCTTACCATATCGCAGATGACGCCCGGGCCTATCGCCGTCAACACAGCGACGTTCGTGGGTACGCGCATTGCCGGATTTCCGGGTGCGCTTGCCGCCACATTTGGCTGTATTCTGGCAGGGGTGCTCTTATCGTCAACGCTTTATTACCTGTTTCGCAGATACAGCGACATTGATGGGGTGACAGATGTGCTGAGCGGGCTGCGCGCATCGTCGGTAGGGCTGATCGCTTCGTCGGCATGTACCATCCTTTTGATCGCGCTTACAGGGACGGCGCAGCCGGAAACACTTATGATCGATCTTTCGACAGCAATTATTTTTGCCGTCTCTTTGTTCCTATTGCGTAAATTCAAAATGAATCCTATGCTTGTGATGCTCCTTTGCGGCGCTGCAGGCGTGGGGATTTACCTCCTGAAAAATATCTTCTTATAAACAAAAAAAATAGTTGAAAAGTAAGTGAAAAACATATCAAACTTTACATATGTGAAAGAATAAACAATAATTTCGTTAAAATTTATTGCAACTTTGCATGATTATGCCGATATCTATTTACAAACAGAAAAATATTTGTTAAAATATACACAATCTAGTTTTTTATTACGCTACATGTGTGAAAAAAAAGACAATTAATAGAAAACAAGAGGAGAATTCGGCAATGAAGGAGCAGGGACGTGCCGCCCGCTGGCGGACTGTACAGGCAATATTCCATCTGTGGTAACAGTGGGTATTGTATAAGATGAATTATGCTTGGAATTGTGCGTAAGAAAACAACCAAAAGAATAAAAATAAAGGCGTACATGCCGCGTTGTATCAGTGCAACCTTTTGGCGGTGTGGGATGCCTGCTTTTTATGTAGAGGGGGATTTTTAATATGAGCAGGAAGGTTACGATCATTGGCGCAGGCAGTGTCGGTTCGACGATCACATATACGATGGCAGTGACAGGACTTGCGACCGAAGTCGTGATGATCGATGTGAACACGGAAAAGGCTCTCGGAGAGGCAATGGATGTGCGGCAGGGAACGCCGTTTTGTTCGCCGATGAAGATATACGCAGGGACGTATGAGGATGCGAAGGGCTCTGATGTTGTGATCATCACCTCCGGCATGCCGCGTACGGCGGGACAGTCGCGCATCGATCTTGCGCAGACGAATGTGGACGTAATCAAACAGATCACCCCGGAGATCGTCAAGCACGCGCCGAATGCCATCTATATTTTTGTAAGCAATCCGGTGGATGTTCTGACATATACGTTCTGCAAAATATCCGGGCTGCCGGAACGCCAGATCATTGGCTCGGGGACGATCCTTGATACGGCGCGCCTGCGCACAAGGATCGCTGAATACCTATCCTTAAGCCAGAGGAATGTGCATGCGTATGTACTGGGGGAGCATGGCGACAGTTCGTTTGTGCCGTGGTCGATCGCACAGGTGGGAAGCGTCAATTTCCTCGACTATAAAAAGCGCTTCAACTGCAAGGATATGCTGCAGCCGGATATCGATACGGAAGAGATCGAACAATATATCAGGACGTCAGGATCGAAGATCATCGGACGCAAGGGCGCGACGTTTTACGCGATCGCGATCTCGGTATGTACGATCGTGGAATGTATCTTCGGCAGTGTAAATACGGCGATCACCGTGTCGTCTATGATGCACGGGGAATACGGTATCGACGATGTGTGCCTGTCTATCCCATTCCTTGTGGGGCCGGACGGCGGTTGTGGGAACGTGCTTCCGCCGCTTAAAGACGAAGAAGTTTTGAAGCTGCGCCACAGCGCGGATGTATTAAAAGGCGTAATCAAACAGATCAATATATAAAATATATAAAACGGCTATTGTGGGAGGGAAAACAAATGGAATATCGTATTGAACGTGATTCGATGGGCGAAATGCAGGTGCCTGCTGACCGTTACTGGGCAGCGCAGACACAGAGAAGTCTGCAGAATTTTGAGATCGGTGACGAGGTCATGCCGCGGGAGATCACCCATGCATTCGGTATCTTGAAGAAGGCGGCGGCGATCGCGAATTTCAATTTGGGCAAGTTAAACGAGCAGAAGTGCAAGGCGATTGAGCAGGCGTGCGACGAAGTGACGGACGGCAAACTAAACGACCATTTCCCGCTTGTGGTATGGCAGACGGGCAGCGGTACGCAGTCAAACATGAACGCGAACGAAGTGATTGCGAACCGCGGAAACGAGATTGTCGGAGAAAAGCTGCTGCACCCCAATGACGACGTGAATATGTCGCAAAGCTCAAACGATACGTTCCCTACGGCGATGCACATTGCCGCGGTACTCAATATCGAAGATAAACTGATGCCGGAAATGGATCGCATGATCGATACGTTCAAGCGGTTGGAGAAAGAAAACGAAGGCATTGTAAAAAGCGGCCGCACCCATTTGCAGGATGCTACGCCCATCGCTTTTTCGCAGGAGATCAGCGGCTGGCGTAATATGCTGGAAAAGACAAAGAAAATGCTTGAAGCGGCTTTGCCAGGGCTTCGTGAGTTGGCGCTCGGCGGAACAGCGGTCGGGACTGGACTCAACGCACCCAAGGGTTTTGCGGAAGAGATCGCAAAGCAGGTAGGGAACCTGACGGGCAAAGAATTTGTAACAGCGGCGAACAAGTTCCACGCGCTGACCTCGAAGGACGATCTGGTGTTTGCGCACGGCGCATTAAAGGCGCTTGCGGCGAACATGATGAAGATCGCAAACGACGTACGCTGGCTGGCAAGCGGCCCGCGCTGCGGACTGGGCGAGATATTCATTCCGGAAAACGAGCCGGGCAGCTCGATCATGCCGGGTAAGGTCAACCCCACACAGTGTGAATCTATGACGATGATTGCGGTGCAGGTGATGGCAAACGATGTTGCGGTGGGCATGGCAGCTTCGCAGGGCAATTTTGAGCTGAATGTTTTCATGCCGGTTTGCATTTATAACTTCCTGCAGTCGGTAAGGCTTCTTGGCGACGGGCTGCGCTCGTTCAACGACCACTGTGCGTCGGGCATTGAAGCGGACAGGGAGAAGATGAAACACAACCTGCATAATTCATTGATGCTGGTGACAGCGCTAAATCCGTATATCGGCTATGATAATGCCGCTAAGACGGTCAAAAAAGCGCATAAGGAAAATATTTCCCTGAAAGAAGCATGTGTGGCGCTCGAACTACTGACCGCTGAGAAATTTGACGAGGTATTCCATCCGGAAGAGATGGTTTGATGAAAGAGGAGAAAGAGTACAATATGGTTTTTAGTTATTATCCGGGCTGCACGCTGAAGACGCAGGCAAAAGAACTGGATGAATATGCGAGAAAATCGGCGCTGGCGCTGGGGATCGAGCTGGAGGAACTGCCCGAATGGCAGTGCTGCGGCGCGGTATACCCGATGGCAAAGGACGAGATCGCGACCAAGCTTTCGGCGGTGCGTGCGTTAGATGGTGCAAAAATGCTGGATCAGGAGCTTGTTACGCTGTGCAGCGCGTGCCACCATGTGATCAAGCGTGTGAATCATGACATGCAAACGGACGACGACATGCGCATGAAGGTCAACAACTATTTGAAGCTGGAGCAGGATTACGCAGGAGAGACCAACGTGATCCATTACCTTGAGCTGCTTCGTGACAGGATCGGCTTTGCCAAGCTGAAAAAAATGGTCAAAAATCCGTTGAAGGACAGAAAGATCGGTGCATATTACGGCTGCTTGCTGCTGCGTCCCAATGACGAGATGCAGTTTGACAATCCGGAGAACCCGACCATCATCGAGGACTTTATACGGGCGATCGGTGCGGAGCCTGTTATCTATCCTTACCGCAACGAATGCTGTGGCGGCTATGTCGTGATCGAGGACAGGGACGCTTCCAAAAAAATGTGTAACAGCATCCTTTCTTCGGCGCAGGCAAAGGGGGCGCAAGCAATTGTTACGGCATGCCCGTTGTGCCGCTACAACCTTGACAAGAACAGCGCGGGTCATACGGTTTCGGTACACTATTTTACCGAGCTGCTGGCGGAAGCGCTTGGCGTGAAGGAAGGGGGCGACGCAAAGTGAATATGAGCAGCGAAGATATGCGCGAGCAGGTATTGCGCATGAGCGGCGTCGATCCGAAGAAGTGTATGACGTGCGGGAAATGTTCGGGCACGTGTCCGGCATACGACGAAATGGAATATCATCCGCACGAGTTCGTTTCTATGGTGCGTAAGGGACGGATCGAGGAGCTGATGAAGTCCGAATCCATATTTCGGTGTCTGTCGTGCTTTGCGTGTGTGGAACGTTGTCCGCGCAGTGTGGAGCCGGCAAAGCTTATTGAGGCGGTACGGCTGCTAAAGGTTCGTTCACAGGGCGAAAACCACCTCAAGGTGAGCAGGATACCGGAAATGCTGGACGAGGATATGCCGCAGCAGGCAATCACCAGTGCGCTCAGGAAATATAACAAATAACAAGAAGGGAATGAGATTTTCTTGCAGAGAATAGGAGTATTTGTCTGTTGGTGCGGCAGCAACATCGCGGCAACGGTAGATGTTGAAGCTGTGGCGCGAGAGCTTAAAAAAGAACCGGGCGTCGTATATACCGCAGACTATCAATATATGTGCAGTGAAGGCGGACAGTTGAAAATCAAAGAGGCTGTTCGTGAACACAACCTGACGGGAATCGTCGTTTGTTCGTGTTCGCCGAGGATGCACGAAACGACGTTCCGCAAAGCGGCGGTTGCGGCGGGCATCAATCCGTACATGGTAGAGATCGCAAACATCCGTGAGCAATGTTCGTGGATACACAAGGACAAGGTTGAGGGTACGGAGAAGTCGCTTATTCTAGCGAAAGCGGCGATCGCAAAACTCAACTTGAATGTACCGCTGACTGCGGGCGAAAGCCCGGTCGTCAAACGAGCGCTTGTTATCGGCGGCGGCATCGCGGGCATCCAGACGGCGCTCGATATTGCAGACGCGGGATATGAAGTGGACATCGTGGAAAAATCGCCGACGATCGGCGGTAAGATGGCGCAGCTCGATAAGACGTTTCCCACGCTTGACTGTGCGGCGTGTATCTTAACGCCCAAAATGGTTGACGCGGCTTCGCATGAAAAGATCAATATCTATACGTATAGCGAGGTGGAAAAGGTTTCCGGCTTTGTGGGCAACTTCAAGGTGGACATCCGCAAAAAAGCGCGTAATGTAAACAGCGACCTGTGTACGGGCTGCGGCGTTTGTACGGAAAAATGTCCGTCAAAGAAGGCAAAAAGCGAATTTAATATGGGACTTTCTAACCGCGGCGCGATCTACATTCCGTTTGCGCAGGCGATCCCCAATGTACCGGTGATCGACCACGACGCGTGCATCCACTATAAGACAGGCAAATGCGGATTATGTGAAAAGGTGTGCAGTGCTAACGCGATCGATTTTGACCAGCAGGATGAAATATTGACGAGAGAATACGGCGCGATCATCGCGGCGACGGGCTTTAACCCGATCTCGCTTGAAAAATTTGATGAATATGGCTATTCGCAGAACGCGGACGTTGTCACGTCACTTGAATTCGAACGGCTGACCAACGCGGCAGGGCCGACCAAAGGCGTGCTGCTGCGTCCGTCCGACGGGGAACACCCCAAAAAGATCGTGTTCATCCAATGCGTAGGCTCGCGCGATACATCGAGCTGCGGGAAGCCGTACTGCTCCAAGATATGCTGTATGTATACGGCAAAACACGCGATGCTCATACGGGAAAAGTATCCGGATACGGAAGTGACGGTATTCAACATCGACGTACGTACGCCGGGTAAGAGCTTTGATGAGTTCCAGCGCCGCGCGGTAGAGCAATATGACGTGAACTATATCAAGGGAATGGTGGGCAAGGTCGCGGAGGAAAACGGCAAGCTGATGGTGCAGGGATCTGATCTGATCAGCAATACACAGGTTCTGATCGACGCGGATTTGGTCGTGCTTGCGGCGGCGATCGAGCCGGACGAAAGTGCGCGAAACTTGGCGACAATGCTTACGGCAAGCATGGATACCAACGATTTCTTTACGGAGGCCCATCCTAAGCTGCGCCCGGTAGAAAGCCCGACAGCGGGCGTGTACCTTTCTGGCGTGTGCCAGGGGCCGAAGGATATCCCTGAAACGGTAGCGCAGGCGGGTGCGGCGGCGGCGAAGGTGATCGGCCTGCTTGCAAAAGACAAGCTGAGCTGTAACCCGTGTGTCGCGGGCAGCGACGAGCTGCTGTGTAATGGCTGCAGCGCGTGTGCGAATGTTTGCCCGTATGGGGCGATCGACTATATTGAAAAAGAAGTGAACGACCACGGTGTGCGTGAGACACGACGTATTGCGCAGGTAAATGAGGCGATATGCCAGGGCTGCGGTGCTTGTACGGTCACGTGTCCTTCGGGCGCGATGGATCTGAAAGGATTCACGAACAGACAGATCATGGCGGAGGTAGATGCGATATGCAAGAATTGAATGAAGCAAAAAACAGCGAATTTAAGCCGCTGATCGTCGCATTCTGCTGTAACTGGTGCAGCTATGCAGGGGCAGACCTCGCGGGGACAAGCAGGCTTTCCTATCCGGCGGACGTGAAGATCATCCGCGTGCCGTGCTCTTGCCGTGTGAACCCGATGTTTGTACTGCGCGCATTTCAGCGCGGGGCGGACGGCGTGATCATCAACGGCTGCCATCCGGGCGACTGTCACTATTCTACGGGCAACTATTATGCACGGCGCAGGCTTGCCCTGCTGTTCAGCATGCTGGATTATCTGGGTATCGAAAAGGGTAGGACGCATGTGGAATGGGTGTCTGCTGCGGAAGGACAGAAATTCGCGCAGGTGATGAACGATTTTGCAAAGACGATCCACGAGCTCGGAGAGAACAAGAGGCTGGAGGATTTGAGATGCAAGGAATAGAGAAGATCATAAAAGACAGGGCGAAAAAGCTCTTGGAAGAAGGCATTGTAGACCGTGTGGTCGGCTGGAAAAAAGGCGAGTATGGGTATGACAATACGCCTGCCGTTTTCTATGGCGACGATTTGGACGATCTTGTATATAACAGTTTTTGCGGCGCGAATCTGAGCAAATACCTGATTGCGGAGAGCAAGAAGGAAGGCAATATCATGGTTCCCTTAAAGCCTTGCGATACCTATAGCTTCAACCAACTGGTAAAGGAGCACCGTATCGACCGTTCCAAGATATATGTGCTGGGTATCCCGTGCCACGGCATGGCGGATAAGGACAAGCTGCATGCCAAGGGGATCAAAGGGATCACCGGCGCGAAAGAATATGTACACATCAAGAGCGTGGAAGACGAAGAAGATGATTACAGCGAGCTGCAGGTTTCGACCATCTATGGCGATAAAACATGCAGGACGCAGGATGTGTTGCTTGAAAAATGTATGGCGTGCAAGAGCAAAAAGTGTGTTGTGTTCGACGAGGTGGTAGAAGACGATCAGCCTTTGCCCGACCGTACGTACGACCGCTTTGGTATGGTAAAGCGCTTAGAGAACATGACTGCGGACGAACGGTTTGCGTTTTGGCGGACAGAGCTTAGCAAGTGCATTCGTTGTAACGCCTGCCGTAACGCGTGTCCTGCGTGCTCGTGCTTGAAATGCGTGTTCGATAACGACGATTCAGGCATCAGCAGTAAGGCGAACGTGGATACGTTCGAAGAAAATATGTTCCACATCATACGCGCATACCATGTGGCGGCACGCTGCATGGATTGCGGAGAATGCAGCCGCGTGTGCCCGCAGGGCATCCCGCTGCACCTTTTGAATCGTAAATTCATCAAGGATATCAACGAATTTTACGGCGAATATCAGGCGGGCGGCGACGACGAATCGCCGTGGCCGCTTGTGGAGTATCAGCAGGACGACATTGAGCCGGGTGCGCATAAAGGAGGCGGGAAATGATGAAGAAATTGCCTATCAATCGTATTGGCGAGCTTTTTTCCGCAATTGATGGGAAAAAGGAATTGTACCTGCCGGTTTTCAAGGCGGGCAAGGTGAATTTTGACCGCTGGACGCAGGACGCGAAAGTGAAGCTGAATGCGCTTAACACGGTGAAGTCTGTAAAGGATATGTTTTTCCCGCAAAGTGAAGACCTTGTCGCCTTTAAAATGAAAGACAAAAACATCGAGGTGTTGCCGCCGAAGGAGCCGGATACGCCGTTCGTGGTGTTCGGCGTGAGAGCGTGCGACATTAAAAGCCTTGATATTCTCGATATGGTTTTTCTTGCAGAGCCTGTGGACACCTATTATAAGGCACGGCGTGAAAACGGCGTGGTGGTAAGCCTTGCGTGCAGCGAGCCGGAGGAAACGTGTTTTTGCGGCGCGTTTGGCATCGACGCAACGCAGCCGGCGGGCGACGTAGCCACATGGATCGCGGATGATACCCTGTACTGGAAGCCGCTTACGCAAAAAGGCGAAGCCCTGACCGCGCAGATAGAAGCGCTTTTTGAGGATGCCGATGAAAGTGAAATAGACGGCACGGTCGCGGCAACAAAGGAGATACTGAACAAGCTGCCTTTGAAGGATTTGAGCCTTAAGGGCTTTGACGGGGAAGCGACCCAAAAGCTGTTTGATTCTCCAAAATGGGAAGAACTGTACCGCGCGTGTATCGGCTGCGGGACGTGTACGTTTGTGTGCCCGACCTGTCAGTGCTACGATATCCGTGATTTTGATACGGGAAACGGAGTTAAGCGCTACCGTTGCTGGGATTCGTGCATGTATTCGGATTTTACGCGGATGGCGCATGGCAACCCGCGTAAGACGCAGCTCGAACGCTTTCGCCAGCGTTTTATGCATAAGCTGGTCTATTTTCCGGCGAACAACGACGGGGAATATTCGTGCGTGGGCTGCGGACGGTGTGTTTCCCAATGCCCGATTTCGATGAATATTGTAAAGGTCATAAAAGCTTTGGGAGAGAATGAAGATGGCAAGTAATCTAGATATGGACAGGAAGGATACGCTCATCCCGGATATCGGCGTGATCACAGACATCAGGAAGGATACGCCGGACGTCAAAACCTTTCGTGCGGAAGGCATAAGCGGCGGCGTGTGCTTTGCACACATGCCCGGGCAATGCGCGATGCTTTCCATCCCCGGCGTGGGAGAGGCGATGTTTTCCATCACCTCGTCGCCCACAAATACGGAATTCATGGAATTCAGTATCAAAAAATGCGGATGCCTGACGGACTGGCTGCACCAGATGGACGTGGGACAGCAGATCACGATCCGCGGGCCGTACGGGAACGCTTTTCCGGTGGAAACGGAGTTGAAGGGCAAAGACCTGCTGTTTATCGCAGGTGGAATAGGCTTAGCGCCGCTGCGCTCGGTGATCAACTATGTGCTGCATCACCGTGAAAACTACGGTAAGATAGATATCGTCTATGGATCGCGTTCTATGGAAGATCTGGTGGACTTTAACGAGATCAAAACCGAGTGGAGCAACGCAAAAGATGTGGACGTACACTTGACCATCGACCACGAGGAGGGCAAATGGGATGGACATGTCGGCTTTGTGCCGGGCTATGTGAAGGAGCTCGGGTTCACGACAGATAAAACGGTGCTCGTGTGCGGCCCTCCGGTGATGATCAAATTCACGTTACAGGCCCTAGAGGAGATCGGCTTCAATAAAAAACAGGTGTATACGACGATGGAACTTCGCATGAAGTGCGGCGTGGGAAAATGCGGACGCTGTAACATCGGCTCCAAATATGTGTGTAAAGACGGCCCGGTATTCCGTTGCGACGAGCTTTCGGAACTGCCGGATGAGTATTGAGAGGAGAGACAGGGTAATGGAAGAAATGGTAAATGTCTTTCTGATGGGCAAAAAGTACAGCGTCCCGTCAGGCCTTACCATCATGGGGGCAATGGAATATGCGGGGTACCAGCTTGTGCGCGGATGCGGCTGCCGCAACGGTTTTTGCGGCGCATGTGCGACGATCTACCGCATCAAGGGGGACAACACCTTAAAGTTTTGTCTGGCATGCCAGACAACGGTAGAGGACGATATGTATGTCGCGATGCTGCCGTTTTTCCCGATTGTGAAGCCGGTTTATGATATGGAGCAGACAAAACCGACAGAGCAGATCATGATGCAGCTCTATCCGGAGATATACAGTTGTATCGGCTGTAACGCATGTACCAAGGCGTGTACGCAGGAATTGAAGGTCATGCAATATATCGCACACGCACAGCGCGGCGAATACGAAAAATGTGCCGAGAAATCCTTTGACTGTGTGATGTGCGGGGTATGCTCTGCGCGTTGTCCGGCAGAGATTTCCCATCCGCAGGTAGCGCTTCTCGCGCGCCGGTTGACGGGCAAATATTTAGCGCCTGAATCGAAGCACTTGACAGAGCGTGTAGGCGAAATAGAGCACGGAGACTTTATTAAGCTCTTAGAGGATGTGGCAAACAAGCCCATCGAGGAGCTGAAAGAACTTTATAATCACAGAGAGATCGAACAATAAGGAGGCGGGGTTAGTATGTTTACACCAGAAATGCTTGCATCCATCAAAAAGGTGGAGGAGACAAGACAGGCAAGGATCGGCGTGGAACCCAAAAGAATGACCGCCGACGAAAAAGATGCGCTATTAAAGCAGTTTCACCCGGATTACCGTGAGGACAGCTTTGAAGCGCTGCAGATCGGGCCGAATAAAGGCGATAAGGTACCGATCGAGCTTGCGGCGCTGCTGCAGGCAAACAGCAGGATAAAAGACGTTAACCTTGACCTTGACAGGGTGGAATATGATGTCGATGTTCTCATTATCGGCGGGGGCGGTGCGGGTGCATCTGCGGCGGTCGAGGCGTACAAGGCGGGTGCGAATGTTATGGTCGTTACCAAGCTGCGCATGGGTGACGCGAACACGATGATGGCGGAAGGCGGAATCCAGGCGGCGGATAAGCCGAACGATTCACCGGCGATCCATTACTTAGACGCGCTCGGAGGCGGACATTATGACAACAAGCCGGAACTGCTGAAAAAATTGGTGACAGAAGGCCCGGGCGCGATCAAATGGCTCAACGAGCTGGGCGTGATGTTTGATAAGGAAGCGGACGGCACGATGATCACTACGCATGGCGGCGGTACGTCCCGCAAGCGGATGCATGCTGCGCGCGACTATTCAGGCGCGGAGATCATGCGCGTGCTGCGCGACGAAGTCATGAACAGTCAGGTCACGATCGTGGACTTTACGGCGGCCGTCGAATTGATTTTGGATGAAAATGGTAGAGCGGCTGGCGCTGTGCTGCAAAATATGGAAACATGCGAATACATGATCGCACGTGCAAAGACGGTGATCATTGCGACGGGCGGCGCGGGCAGGCTGCACTATCAGGGATTTCCGACCTCCAACCATTACGGCGCGACGGCGGATGGGCTGATCCTCGCGTATCGCGCGGGTGCACCGCTTCTTTATGCGGATACGCTGCAATACCATCCGACGGGCGTGGCCTTCCCCGAACAGATTTTCGGCGCGCTGGTGACGGAAAAAGTTCGTTCTATGGGCGCGATGCTCATCAACGCCGACGGGGAGGCGTTTATGCATCCGTTAGAAACGCGCGATGTTGCGGCAGCTTCCATTATTCGCGAGTGTAATGAGCGGCATAA
>NZ_JAYFPU010000053.1:0-1826 GCF_034927525.1 Christensenella sp. | reverse complement strand
GTATTGGATATATCTAAAGATAATCGTCTTGACCATCTCCTGGGTCATCTTCATCGTATCAATACGATAAAGTTTTTCTTTCTTGAGCGTTGCGAAAAAGCTCTCCATCCGGGCGTTATCATAGCATCGACCAACACTGCTCATACTGGATTGATACAATACAGGATTGACTTGATTAAAAACTAGATTAATCCAATAAATCGCCGATTCCCTGATTAACTTGCTGGCAACTTGCAAAGCCATCAGATGGACGGCCCAGGCGGGATCAATCATCCCGTCGCTTGATGGGGTCCCCAAAAGGGATTCCAGTTGAAAATTCAGCCAATCATTATTCTGGAAGTGCATACTGCGCACATCCGAATTTTCGGCCATTACTCCAAAAGTATTCTAAACTCTGTTTAACAGAGTTTAGAATTTCCTTGAGAAATCTTACGTAAAAACGCACGAAACCCCCAGCAACCTTAAACAGGTCCCAGGGGCTTGAATATTCGTTCATACCGTTGTATAATATGGGTAGAAAAGAGCGGCCCGCTTTCGGCGGTACTGCCTCTACAGATTTTTAATCAGCTACCCACTGACGGTCAAATCATAGGGGTAGCTTTTTTCATGCTCTTTTTTAGCCTTTGCGACCGGAAAAGAGTAATGCCACTAGTGCGCCGAAGGTCAACATAAGCATTAAACTTTCATACACTGTCATAGCATCACCCCCAATCTTATGCAGATTGAGGCAGAAGCCCGCTACCCAGCAAACCACTCTTAGAAGGTATTATATCAGGTGGTGGGCAAAAAGAAAAGACCTGGGAGATATCCCCCTTATGAAGCTAACCCCGCACACCATCCAGCACTTTTACAATAAGCTATTAGAGGCGCACAGCCCCAAAACCGTAAAGAACACCCACGGCATCCTCTCCAAAGCCATCAACCAAGCCGTGGCCCTGGCCTATATTCCTTCCAATCCTTCCAGCTTATGCACCCTTCCAAAGGGCGATAAACCAGCGATTCACCCCCTGGACAGCGACACCCTTCCCCATTTCTTGAGCATCTGCCAAAGCGACACCCTGGAAAATCTGTTTATCTTCGCCATATTCACAGGTTTACGGCGTTCGGAAATCATTTGCTTGACCTGGGACTTTGAAACAAGCACGATATACATTCATCGCCAATTGCAGCCCTGGAGGGAAATTATCAATGGATGGTCACCAAGAACGGGAAGCCCCGAACCATCGCCCCGGCCCCCTTTGTTATGGATATGCTGCGGGATATCCGAAAGCGGCAACTGGAAAACCGCCTGAGAGCCGGGAGCCTCTGGAATGACCAGGGGGGATTTGTGTTCTCTACTGAAACCGGGGACCACACCAAGGCGGGGACACTGAATAACCATTTCTCAAAAATCCGAAAGGTGATTGAGTTGCCAAAGCTGCGCTTCCATGATCTGCGCCACACCTACGCCGTGGCCAGCATCCAGGCGGGGGACGATTTTAAGACTATCTCCGAAAACATGGGGCATCATTCCGTTGCTTTTACCATGGACACCTACGCCCACGTGACAGATGCCATGCGCAAAAAAAGCAGCCAGAATATGGAACGGTTTTATAATGGATTGTCTGTATAAAAATCTGTAAAGGGTAAATCGTATATTTTGAGAAATAAAAAAAGCCGGAGAACCGCTTGTTCCCTGGCTTTTTGCTTTTTATCAACTGGTCGGAGTGAGAGGATTTGAACCTCCGGCCTCATGGTCCCGAACCATGCGCTCTACCAAACTGAGCCACACCCCGATAAAATTAAAACTTAAATTGCAAACCAACGGAGTTTATTGTAATATAGAA
>NZ_JAYFPU010000036.1:0-1696 GCF_034927525.1 Christensenella sp. | reverse complement strand
AAAGGGCTTCCAGGGTCTCATCCCCTTGAGACGGCAAGATCTCAATTACAGACATGGCAAACCTTCCCGATCCGACACCAAACGCAGCACCCGACAGGGATTGCCCGCAGCCACTACCCCCTCGGGGATATCCGAAACCACCACGGACCCTGCGCCAATGACGCTGCCAGCCCCAATGGTGATGCCCCCCAGCACGGTACAGCCGGCGCCAATCCACACGCTTTCCCCAATGGTAATGGGTCTGGCGTAGGCCAGTCCGGCATTGCGCGCTGCGGCTGATACAGGATAGGTGGTACAAGCCAGACAACACCCTGGACCAATAAAGGCATCGACGCCAATGGTGATGGGGGCAGAATCCAGCATCACACAATTAAAATGGATGATTGCCCGCCCTAAAATATGGATATTAAAGCCAAAATCGCATCGGAAATCCGGCTCGATGAGGGCCCGGGGTCCGGCAGTTCCTAAAAGGGATTTTAAAATGGCCTGACGCTTTTCCCCTTCGTCCGGGCCGGTCTGGTTATACTCCTGGATAAGTGCCTTCGCACCCCATTGAAGCTTTCGTATTTCCGGATCCAGTGCATTATAAAGTCGTCCTGCCTGCATTTTTTCCTGTTCCGTCATTGCGATCCTCCGTCTTCTTAGTGCTGCTTTCGCCCCGATGCTGCGGTAATTCCCATCCCCTCCCGATATTTAGCCACCGTCCTTCTGGCGATGACAATACCCCGCTCTGCCAAAGCATCTGTCAGCTTCTGATCACTCAGGGGCTTCATGGGGTTTTCCCCATCAATGAGTTCCCGAAGCATGGTACAAATGCCATCTGAGGATACCGCGGTATTCCCAGTGGTGTACCCCCGTTTAAAAAAATCTTTGAGGGCAAAAATGCCCTTGGGGGTCTGGATATACTTCCCCCGAACCGCCCGGCTGACGGTGGACTCGTGGACATCCGCCTGCTCCGCCACCTCTGCCAGGGTCAAAGGCAATAGATGCTCACAGCGGCTTAAGAAATAATCCTCCTGGACCTCCCCAATGACGGTGATGATCCGTCTAATGGTCTCCCGACGTTTATCGATATTTTTCACCAGGGCCAGGGCCTTGTCCAAATTGCTTTTGATGTATTCCCGGGTTCCGGCATCACAGGAATCCCGGTTGGTCAACAGTCTTCGATAGACCCGATTAATGGTCAGCCGCGGTGCACTGATATCATTAATATGGACCAATAGCTTGCCGTCCACCCACTCGATACTCCCATCAGGTACCACGTACTCCAGGGCTTCCTGGGGATCAAAAAGGCAGCCCGGCCTGGGATTCAATTCTTTCAGCTGCATCTTAAAAGCCGCGATGGCGGCTTCATCTAACCCAGTGGCTGCCGCCACTTTTTTAAAATGATTGTTGGCGATGTCCAAAAGATAGCCCCCTAAAAGCATTTGACGGGTGGGGGTGAGGAGTCCCAACTCTCTTAGCTGAATGGCCAGGCATTCCCCAATATTCCGGGCACCCACCCCTGGAGGGTCAAAGGTTTGGATGGTCTGGATGGCATCCTCCACCTGATGGTTGGTCACCCCCAGGATCTGGGCGGCCTCTTCCTTATCCACAAAGAGATAGCCATCCCCATCGATACAATCGATGAGGTGCAGGCAGATCTTATTCCGTTTGGCGTCTGCACTGGTCCCGCTGGTTTTTAGCTGAAACTTGA
>NZ_JAYFPU010000354.1:0-5220 GCF_034927525.1 Christensenella sp. | reverse complement strand
AGGAAGTTGCCTTATATCAGGCCTGGAATTTGAACCGCATCCTGCGTGATATTGAGGTGTCGGATAACTGGCGCTACTTCAATACGGGACGCACGGCCGCAAAAGAGGCTTTCAACAGCCATCCTAAGCTTATACAGAATATCAAAGAAATCGAGGAAGCATTCGCGGGCAACCGCGATCCTGATTAACGGACATATAAAAAACCTGAAGCCATTGCTTCAGGTTTTTTTGTTACGACTGCCAGTCGATACTGCTGCGTCCGCCGTCTTGCGTCCGCCTGCCGGAATTGCCACGGTCACTGTTCTTCGTTTTGTTTTCGCTGTCGTTTTGCTGCGCACCGTCTTCCTGTCCCTGTACGCCGCATGTCCCGCGTTGTCCGCGTTTTACTGTGCCTTCCCGGCTGTCCCGCGTTTCGCGCTCCTGTTGCTCTTCCTGCGTCTCGTCCGCTCCTTGATAGCCGCGGTTTTCACTTCGTCTCTGAAACTCTTCCGCCTGTGCCGCCATGCGGTACTGCATACGGCCGCCGTGTCCGTCAAGGACCGCGTTAGCAAGCCCGCCGCCTGCAAAGCCAATCGCGAATACTGCTACTGCGCCCAAGATCAGCGCCGGAACCGCCTTTTTTGTAAAAAACTTATTTTCCCTTTTGGGAGGTTCATTGCCCGTGCCACCGGGTGCGTCGTTCACAATATTTGCGTCATGCGTGCCCTGCGGTTGTTCTGCCTGCACATTGTTTTCCTGTGCTTCGTCATTCTTCAGGTTTTCGTCCATATCTCTCTCCTCATGGTTTCTCTTATGATTGCCACCGCAAACATAGCGCGTTGCGTGCGGCTACTTATACTTTAGAGAATTTTTATGGACAAACTGTTGAGAGAGATTGACGAATGTGTGAATGCCCGTATTTTAATATACTGCGGTCTCCTATGCCTTCACAAGCCCATCCACAGAATCCAAAGGTACATACATGTCTTGGGGATCATCAGCATGCCGAGCATAGGGTATTTACGCGATCCCAAGACGACCGGAATATAGAACGCATAGCTCAGCAAAATCGCCAGCCACATCATTTGGAACTGCGAGCCTCCCGCGCTGGTCAGGAAAAGCGCCAGCACCACACCCCCAAGCAGCAGGAACGGAAGGTTGCGCAGGATATTCCATATCCGCGCCCCATCGTCTGTACGCCACTTGTTTTGCGGAAGCAGGCACAGCACGATCCTAACCACAGCAGCGCCATAAACAACGCCCGTCCACGCCTCCATAGGCGAGCCCGGAAATAGCAGCAATCCGATATGCCACAACAGCACATAAAACACTGTCATGGTGATGGAAGTGACCAGCTTGCCCATTCCAAGCTGTCCCAAAAAACGTTCCCTTTCCCCCGTAAGCCCTGCGCGCATACGCGGCACGAGGTGGAACGCGTCCCCGCCTGCAAGCACAAGCGCCATAACGCCATAAAGCTCCTGCCACGGAGCTTTTGCCGTCACAAGCAAATAAATGCCGATGACCGTTCCCGCGCACAAATAAAATACATCAAAAACTGTTTCCGCGATTGCGGGGATTCGTTTTGACTTCATATATCTATTCCTTTTTCTTCACCATTCGTACGGTCCCGCGCAACATAAAGAATATGTGCGCTCACAGCAACGCCGACACACATAAGAAGCGCAACCAGCCACGGTTTGCCAACGAGCGCGCTGGAAAGCGCCAGCATTCCCCACAAAAACGAGAGGCTAACGACGACCGTCCGTTTCCTAAGACCCCTGCGGCTCTTGTAATTCTCGATATATTCCTTAAAAATCCCAACCTTCAGCAGCATACCGCGCATACGTGGATTTCCGCTAAAGCAAGCCGCTGCCGCCAATATAAACGGCGTGGTCGGAAGGATCGGGAGCACTATCCCGATCACGCCCAAAGCTGTCAATATGACGCCTGCAATCGTACACAGCATCACTGAAATCTTCATCTTTGCCCCCCATACATAAGTGCAGGGAAGCCTGTGGACCTCCCTGCACCTTTTCTTGATTCAACTACATCGTCGCCTTGTTCAGTTCGTCATTGCTGAGCTTGCAAAGCTCCTTGACTTTCGCTAGGTCGAGCCCTGCTGCTTTGGTAAAACGCTCGCCATATTCCGGATCCGCGTGATAGCAGTGCACCGCGTGCCGGTATTTGATGTTCTCAGTACACGGCGCAATATTCCTTGCCGTATTTTCGATCAACAGCTGCCTTTTGTCTTCGGTCATAACCCTGAAAAGGTTTCCTCCCGCACGGAAGCAATCATCCGTCGGGTCGTCCTTGGGGTCATAGCGGTACATCGCGCCCTCAATGTCGAGCGGCGGTTCCATGACTTCCGGCTGTGCTGTCCATGCGCCGTAGCTGTTGGGCGTATACGCCGGCGTGCCGCCGTAGTTTCCATCCACGCGCATCTGTCCGTCACGATGGTATTCGTTTACCTCCACCTTCGCTTTGTTGACAGGAATCTGGTTGTGGTTCACGCCCAGGCGGTAACGCTGTGCATCGCCATACGCAAACAACCTTCCCTGCAAAAATTTATCAGGCGAAAAACCGATCCCCGGCACGACGTGCGCGGGCGTAAACGCGGCCTGCTCCACTTCAGCAAAATAGTTTTCCGGATTGCGGTTCAGTTCCAGCACGCCCACCTCGATCAACGGAAATTCCTTATGCGGCCATATTTTGGTGATGTCAAACGGGTTCTCATAATGGTTTTTGGCCTGTTCCTCCGTCATGATCTGCACATACATCGTCCATTTCGGAAAGTCGCCGCTTGCAATGGCTTCATAAAGGTCTTTGCCGTGGTGCTCCCTGTCCATGCCGTTGATCTTATCCGCTTCCTCGTCCGAAAGGTTCTTGATGCCCTGTTGTGTCTTAAAATGGAATTTGCACCATACGCGTTCATTCTTCGCATTGTAGAAAGAGAACGTATGCTCTCCAAAAAAGTGCATGTTGCGGAACGACGCGGGAATACCCCTGTCGCTCATCACCACCGTGATCTGGTGAAAACATTCAGGCAGAAGTGTCCAAAAATCCCAGTTGTTCTGCGCGCTGCGCCGCCCTGTTGCCGGGTCGCGCTTGACCGCACGGTTCAAGTCGGAAAAATTATGTACATCACGAATAAAGAACGTAGGCGTGTTATTTCCAACAAGGTCCCAGTTCCCCTCGTCCGTATAAAACTTTACAGCCGTACCCCTGATGTCGCGTTCACAATCCGCCGCGCCGCGTTCTCCCGCGACCGTCGAAAAGCGGATAAACAACTCTGTTTCCTTACCCGGCTGCAATACCGATGCCTTTGTGTACTGGGATATGTCGTGCGTCACTGTAAGCTTTCCGTAGGCACCCCAGCCCTTCGCATGCATCCTGCGTTCCGGGATCACCTCGCGGTTAAAATGCGCCATTTTTTCCATCAGCCATACGTCCTGCATGACAACCGGCCCGCGTTCACCTACAGTGATGGAACTCTCGTTGTCCGGCACTGGCGCGCCTACCTCGTTCGTTAATTTTATTTCTTTGTCTATACTCATAAAATATACCCCTCCTTTTAATGAAATAGTACCTATATTTAAACATTTTTTTCTATCTATAAACATAAAAAAGACAGCCGGACTATTGTCCAACTGTCTTTTGATTGTTTGCTATTTAGATAAATCGCATCGGGTTGATCTTCACGCCCGGGCCCATCGTAGAAGCGATGACTACGCTCTTTAGGTATGTACCCTTAGCAGCTGACGGCTTCGCCTTCACGATCGCGTCCATGATCGACTTCAAGTTTTCGCCGAGCTTCTGCTCGTCAAAGCTCTTTTTGCCAATCGGAACGTGGATGATCGCCGTCTTGTCAACGCGGTATTCCACCTTACCTGCTTTGATGTCTGCAATCGCCTTAGCGATATCCATTGTGACAGTACCGGATTTCGGGTTCGGCATGAGGCCCTTCGGCCCAAGCACCTTACCAATACGTCCGATCGTACCCATCATGTCAGGAGTCGCAACGATAACGTCATAATCAAACCAGCTTTCCTTCTGGATCTTCTCGACCATTTCTTCCGCACCCACGAAATCCGCGCCTGCGTCTTCCGCTTCCTTAGCCTTGTCGCCTTTTGCGATAACAAGGACACGAACCGTTTTACCCGTTCCGTGCGGCAGTACAACTGCACCACGAACCTGCTGGTCCGCATGACGCGGGTCAACGCCCAGTCTTACAGAAAGTTCGATCGTCTCGTCAAAGTTTGCCTTTGCGGTCTCCTTGCAAAGCTTCACTGCTTCTTCCGGGTCGAACAGGTTCATTTTATCAAAGCTTTTTACGCTTTCTAAGTACTTCTTTCCCTTTTTCATCGCTTAGCCCTCCACTTCTACGCCCATGCTTCTTGCAGTACCAGCTATCATGCTGACTGCTGCGTCAAGCGACGCTGCATTAAGGTCGGGCATTTTGAGCGTTGCGATCTCTTCCAACTGCGCACGTGTGATCGTTGCGACCTTCTGCTTATTCGGCACGCCGGAAGCCTTCTCAAGCTTGCAGGCTTTTTTGATGAGCACTGCCGCCGGAGGCGTCTTTGTGATAAAGCTGAACGAGCGGTCTGCATACACAGTGATCACGACCGGGATGATAAGCCCTGCCTGCTGCGCTGTCTTTTCATTGAACGCCTTTGTAGAGTCCATGATGTTTACACCGTGCTGACCGAGCGCAGGCCCGACCGGCGGTGCAGGCGTTGCTTTTCCTGCGGGTATCTGTAATTTGATATACCCTGAAATTTTCTTTGCCATACTTCTTATCCTTCTTTCTTATAATATGTGGTCACGATGCAAGGATTACATCTCCCACTTGATACCATTTTAGATCCTCTTGATCTGCACAAAGTCGAGCTCAACAGACGTGTCACGGCCAAACATAGATACAAGCACGCGCACCTTCTGACGCTCTGGATTGACTTCTTCCACCACACCAACAAAGCTCTCAAGCGGCCCTGCCGTGACGATGACATTGTTACCGACCTCCACATCAAGCTCGATATGGACATTTTCGATACCCATCGAGCGTACCTCTGCGTCCGACAGCGGGATCGGCCTTGAGGATGGCCCCACAAATCCGGTCACGCCACGCGTATTACGCACCACGTACCACGATTCGTCCGTCAAAAACATTTTGACCATCACATAACCCGGGAACATTTTACGCGTCACATGACGCTTTTTCCCGTTCTTGATCTCCACCGA
>NZ_JAYFPU010000081.1:0-5095 GCF_034927525.1 Christensenella sp. | reverse complement strand
AATCCGGAAACGGATTACTACTTTATCATCGGCGCGGATACGGTATTTGAGCTTACCTCGTGGCACGCGTTTGAGGAATTGTTCTCGCTGACGCGCTTTGTATGCGTCCGGCGCAGCACGCATGATATGCTGCGGCTTTCGGCGGAGATCGCGCGGCTTACCGAGCGGTATCACGCAACGATATTGCTGTCGGAATATACGGGGCTTTTTGTAAGTTCTTCGTACATCAGGGAACGCTTGGAGCGCGGCAAAAGTATCGAGGGGCTTGTACCAAAGGATGTGGAGGAATACATTATTGCAAATGGATTATACCGCTGAACGCGAAAAAATCGTAAATAAGCTTGCACAAAAGGTAAAGGGCGAAAAATTCGATCACAGCCTGGGGGTGGAGCAAACAGCGCTCGCACTTGCGAGGCGGTACGGCGCGGACAGGGAAAAAGCGGGGCTTGCAGGATTGCTGCATGACTATACAAAGCAAATGGATAACGTGGCGATGGCGGAAAAGTACGGCATCCCCTACCTGACAGAGAAGACGCTGCACGGACATACGGCTGCCGCGCTTTTGAAGGAAAAGGGATATGTGACGGACGAAGAAGTGCTGGGGGCGATCCGCTGGCATACCACCGGCAGGGCGGGCATGAGCCTGCTTGAAAAGATCGTATTTATTGCGGATTATGTGGAGCCCAACCGGGATTTCCCGGGGGTGGAGCTGGCACGGGAGCTGGCGTTTGCCGATATCGATAAAGCGGTGCTGCTGGTGCTTAAGACGACGATAGGCCATGTCGTCAAAAACAAAGGCCTCATCGACACGGACAGTGTGGAGGCATACAACGATTACCGGAGGTTGTTTCCGGGAGAGGAGATCTAGCATTGGAAATTTCTGAAAGAGCAAGAAGGATAGCGGAAATACTGGACGATAAGAAGGCGCAGGATATTGTGATCCTGCGTGTTGCGGACATGACGATCATTTCGGATTACTTTGTGGTCGCGAGCGCGCCAAACGTTTCTCATGTGCAGACATTGAGTGAAGAGGTACAGCTCAAGATACGTGACGAGCAGGGTGCAAGCCCGCTGCGTACGGAAGGCGAGCGTCAGGGCAGGTGGGTCGTCATTGACTACGGCGATGTGCTCGTACATATTTTCCACAAGGAAGAACGTGAGTTTTATCAGCTTGAGCGTCTGTGGAAAACGGAAGGCAATTTTTGCGATTATTCCGCGGAGCAGGAGAACTGAGAAACAATAAAAAAGCCGTGAGCAGGATCATTCCGCTCACGGCTTTTTTTATCGTTATACTCTTAAGAAAAGATGTCCGCATCCATTTCCTTTAAGTCCTCCGCGATCAGCGGACGAAACTCCATATTGGCGATGATATCGCGTTCAAGATCGACGCCGGGAGCGATCTCTGTTAGCGTCAGTCCTTCGTCGCGCAATTCAAGGACACAGCGTTCCGTGATGAACATGACCTCTTGCTTAAGCTCCTTCGCGCGCTTGGCGGAGAACGTCAGCTGCTCAATGTCTTTTTTGAACTTTTT
This sequence comes from Christensenella sp., assembly GCF_034927525.1. NCBI lineage: Bacteria > Bacillati > Bacillota > Clostridia > Christensenellales > Christensenellaceae > Christensenella > Christensenella sp. Next base: position 3,563 of record NZ_JAYFPU010000081.1, on the reverse strand, counting down.
GATGCTGCCCTCCGTAAGGATGCGCAGCTTACCGTCTACAACTTCCTCTTTCAACCCTTTTGCGGTGAACGTGCCGATGAAATACAGCTTGGGCGTTGCCTGCGTGATGCAGATGAATCCGCCGCAGCCCGCGATGCGCGGCCCAAACTTGCTGACGTTGATGTTGCCCTGCGGGTCGGCCTCCGCGAGCCCCAAAAAGGCTTGCGTGAGCCCGCCGCCATGATAAAAATCAAACAGCTGGTGCTGGAAGATGATGGCTTCAGGGTTGAGCGTCGCGCCGAATTCTACCCCCGAAAGCGGAGAACCGCCGATGCCGCCCGCTTCTACGGTCAGCGTAAAGCCTTCTATCCCTTTTTCCTCCGCGACAGCAGCGATGCCTTCGGGCATGCCGATGCCGAGGTTGACGATGCCCGGCTGAAGCTCTTTTAACGCACGCAGCGCGATGATACGGCGCGCGCCGCTCTCAAGTACGGGCATTGCGCCCTTGGGCGCGCGGGACTGGCCGGAATAGGCCGGATTATAGTCGCAGGCCGCGGTTTGCGTATGGAATTTCATGTCGCTTGTTTTGACGATATAATCCACAAGGATACCGGGTACGCGTACATCGTGCGGCGCGATATCGTCTACGATCTCTTCGACCTGTACGATCACCTTGCCACCGAGCGCATGGCAGGCCTGCGCAATAGAAAGCGCATCCGCCATAGCCGCTTCTTTTTCCATGCTGATGTTGCCGTTTTTGTCGGCGCGTGTGCCGCGCAGCAGCGCAAAATCGATGCGGTCAAACGGTTTGTAACGGATATATTCTTTTCCGTCAAACGAAACGATCTCATTCAGTACATCCTTTGATATACCGTTGATCTGCCCGCCGCCGTAACGCGGGTCCACAAACGTACTAAGACCGATATGCGTAACAAGGCCGGGACGGTTTGCCCCAACGTCGCGCATCAGCTGCGCGATCACGCCCTGCGGGAGGTTGTAGCCTTCGATGTCCTCGGAAAAGATCATCTTCTGCAGCTTGGGCATAAGGTTGAGGTGCCCCGCAACGAGCTTTTTCACAAGTCCTTTATGCGCGAGACGGTTGAGCCCGCGGTCTGCGCCGTCGCCCACCGAGGTGACGCTGAGCAGGGAAAGGTTTTGCGGGTGCTGCGTTTTTAAAAACCGTTGCTCGATCGCGTGATACAATTCGTCCGCCACAGCCGACATGATGAATCCTCCGGCTGCAATAACAGCGCCGTCGCCTATCATATCTGCGGCTGCCTGCGCCGTGATTATTTGCTGTTTCATGAAAATACCTGCCTGTCCTTAAAAAATCAATACCTACTTATTATCTTGTATTTTGGCGATATTTTCAAGGAGAATCTTTAGTTATTCACGGTATTGCGTGGGACGACGGTATTTGTGACGTGGTTTGTGCTCCAGCAATGCGGCAAAAACGCATATCGTGCCAATGACAGAAACAACGACAGCAAGTATGGCGAGTATCTCTTTTGACAATAAAATTTCCAGCATGTTTCCTGACCTCCGTTGTATTTTTCGTTATGGGGAGAGTATACCTTGCAGGCTGTACCGATACGGTACATCGGCGGAAAAAAGTTGTGAAGAAACTATGAAAATTCATTACAAAAGTGATACATTCGCTATACAAAGCCTCTGTTTTGTTATATAATATGGACGTTATAGTGAGGAAATTTCAGTGAGGGTATTGAGTTTGAAGAAGATTGTAACATGGATCATTGCGGTCGTCCTGATCGTAGCGATACCGGTGGTTGCTTTTGCAGCGCCGGAAGCGCCGGCAAGCGGAGAAACTGCGGCATCGGGAGATGCGGCAAGCCCGGAAGCAACGCCGACGCCTATCCCGACGCCGGAGCCGACGGCAACGCCCGAGGCAACGTCTGAGCTAAAGCAGGGTTCGCCGGAAGTAGATATGTCGAAGATCACGGCGGATTCCGTCATGCTGATCGACGCGGATACAGGGGAAGTCCTTTTCTCCAAAAATAAGGACTGGCGTGTTTTCCCTGCCAGCACAACCAAGCTGATGACGGCGATTTTGACGCTTGAAAATTGCAACATGGAAGATATGGTCACAGTTGGGGCGGAGGTCGACGAGTTTTCAAAAGGTTCCAGCCTGATGGGACTGCGGCGTGGTGAAACAATTTCTGTAAAGGATTTGTTTTATGGGCTGATGATCTGTTCGGGCAACGATGCTGCTGCTGCGCTTGGCGTACACATGGCGGGCAGCGAGTCCGCGTTTGTGGAAATGATGAACCAGAAGGCGCAGGAAATGGGCATGACAGGAACCCATTTCTTAAATCCGTACGGTCTCTATATTTTTAATATTGGTTACGATCATTATACGACGGCCGCCGATATGTCGATCCTTTCAAGAGAGGCATACAAGCATACGGAGATCGCGGAAGCGGCAAAGATGAAAGAATATACGCCGGACGCAGACGCAACTGCTGAGACGCCGCGTAAATTTACCAGTTCAAATTTCTTGATCGCGACCCCGGAAAACAAGCCGGAATATTCGACCTACCTGTACGATAAAGCGACAGGCCTAAAAACAGGCCTTTTGGAAAACATAACGCTCAACGGCGGCGAGGCCGTACCGTCGTACGGTTGTCTTGTCGCAACCGCGACGAGTGGAGATTTGAACCTGATCGCGCTGATCTTTGGAGATAAGTCTCTGGGGGACAAAGCGGCAGGTATCCCAAATTCCTATGCAAGGTGGGATATCGCGAAATATTTGTTTGAGTATGGCTTTGCAAATTATGCAAAGGTCGACCTGACACAGTATGTCGCGCCGCTTTCCGTAACGGAGCAGATCGAAGGCGCGGCAGGCAACGACCCGGAGGAAGGCAAGCTGGAAGTGACCGCCGACCTGAGCGGGGAAAAGACAGAGGTACGTCTTGTGGACGCGACGACAGCGCAGGGACTTGCGGACGGCAGCGTACAATTGGAGCAGCAAACAAACATTGAAGAACCGCTGAAGGCGCCCATCAACGCGGGTGACAAGGTGGGAACGGTATCTTACCTGTTCAATGGTGAGGAGATATACAACGCGCCGCTGGTGGCAAGCCGGCAGGTGTACCCCGCAGGGGACGAAATGGAAACGAGCCAGGAGTATGGCGTGCCAGTGATCTCGTTTGAGATGTGGTATTTGTGGATCATCATTCCCGCAGGACTTGTGCTTACATTGATCATTGTACGCACGGTGAACATCAGTCGCAGGAAAAGGCGTTATGCGGGGGCGCGGCGTGGTGCGGATATTTCGCCTGTGCGCGCGGGCAGGACGGCGCAAAGCCGTAGTGTGCCTACGCGGGCGGTAAAAACGCGGCGGCCGGACAATCCGGGAGGACGCAAGCGTGACCGCGATAAAATGTAGAAAAAAAGGCTGTCTGTAAAAGACAGCCTTTTTGGTATCGCTCAAAATTATTTCAGTTCCGTAAGGATCAGGTCACTCATTTCCACGGTAGAAATAAATGCGCCGCCTGCGGCAATGTCCGCCGTACGCGCACCGCTTTTGAGCACGGTCTTGACCGCGGACTCGATGGCCTGCGCTT
>NZ_JAYFPU010000267.1:0-5273 GCF_034927525.1 Christensenella sp. | reverse complement strand
CTGTTGTATCATGACAGGTAAGATGAATGATATCAATTGAAGGAGCTTTGCTATGCGACGTCAATATAACAGACCTTCTTACAGACCCTCCCCTATTAACTGTTCGCGCCCACGGCCGCGGGGACGGCGGCGTGGCCGTTTGCGCATTGGCCGCCTGATCGTCCTGCTCCTGATTTTTGCAGCCATCGTGGCCGGTATTGTTTTTGGAATTATGTTTTTGACAAAGACCGGTATATTCGGCGCTGCTTTTTCTGATCCTGTTTCTGTCGTGCTTCCTTCCGCATCACCTTCCTCCACAGACAATCTTAGCGCCACGGCAGTGGATGCGACGTTGCCTTCCGCATTTGGATTGCAGACGGAAGTCCAGCAAAACGGCGAAGCTATCAATGATTTTAACCGTACCGATCCGGTTTCTTTCCCTGCCGGGAGCGCTTACACCTCCCTTACGGGTATTTCGTCCTTCCGCGGAAACAATTACCGTGACGCCGCACATTTTGGCGGGATGGAAAATGCTCCGCAAAAGCTTGAGCAGCTTTGGTCTTTTGACCTTGGCGCTGCCTCTGCATCTGCTGTGGCACAGCCTCTCGTTGTTCGCTGGGACGCGGACATGCGCCGGATGATGAATTTATATGATGATAAAAAATCGAAGGACTCCCTGACGGAGGTCATCTTGGCATCTGCGGATGGGAAGCTGTATTTTATGGATCTTACGGACGGCAGCGCCACGCGCGATCCGCTTGCGCTTGGTTTTACGGCAGGCGGTACGCCCGCTTTAGACCCGCGCGGGTACCCGCTCTTGTATGTGGGTCAGGGCGGCGACGGCACGGGCGCTTCTTATATGAACGTATACAGCCTGATTGATGGCAGCCTTTTGTATCGCTGCGGCGCAGACCAACGTGACGCCTTTGCTTATCGCAGCGCGTTCCAGCGTTTCGGCGCTTCTCCGCTTGTCGCCTCTGAGGCGGACACGCTTGTCTGGCCGGGTGAAAACGGCATCGTCTATACGATACGCCTGAACACAAATTTTGATCCTGCTGCAAAAACGATCTCTGTTGCGCCCGAAGAACCCGTCAAGTACCACTATACCTCCGCGCAATACGCGGACGATGCACAGATAAACGAGCAGGCACCGCGCCTTTACGGATTCAAAAGCGCGCCTGCGGCCTTTAAAAACTATCTTTTGCTTTCCGATAATGGCGGATTGCTGCAATGCTTAGACCTCAATACGATGTCGCCCGTCTATGCACAGGACGTAGGCGGTGCTTCGGATGCTGCTCTTGTGTTTGAACACACAGGCGACAGCGCCTCCTTGTATCTTGGCACATACGACGCGGCAGGAGCGGCGCACATCTGTAAGCTGAATGCACTTTCCGGCGAGACTGTTTGGCAGAAAGATGTTGCCGGGAAGCTGCCTGCTTCCCCTGTGCTCGGCTCGGGCAGCCTGAACGGCATGGTGTTCTTCAATCTCTCCGGATCGGACAGCGGCGAGCTCATTGCTTACAATAAAGAGACAGGCGACACCGTTTGGCAGCATCCCTTAGAGCGTCCGGGCGCTTCGTCGCCGGCGGCGGTATACGCCTCTGATACAAGCGGTTTTATCCTGCAATGCGACGGCAACGGCAAGCTTTTACTGCTCGACGGTAAGACAGGAGAAGAAAAAGCTACCCTCGACCTTGGCGGCGAAACACAAGGCTCCGTCGCCGTGTTTGGTAATACCGCCGTGCTGCAAAGTGGGCAAAAATTGTTTGGAGTGCTTCTTTCCTAAAAACGCTGCATAAATGACAGCTGTTTGTGTTATCAATATATATTAGGAATCACAGGGGGAATTTTTCTTGAACGATCCGATCGTATGGCAGCTTTTGCTGCAGGTGGTACTGATTGCTTTGAACGCCTTTTTTGCTTCTACGGAAATCGCGGTGATTTCCCTCAATGCAAACAAACTGCGCCGCCTGGCGGACGAAGGCGACAAAAAGGCAAAACAAATGCTTAAAATGGTAGAAACGCCCGCAGGGTTTTTGTCTACCATACAGATCGGCATCACGCTTGCCGGATTTTTGGGAAGCGCTTTTGCTGCTGATAATTTTGCCAGCAAGCTGACGGACTGGATGGTCAACGTCCAGGGGTTTACCGCTGTTTCTCCCGATACTTTAAACACACTTGCCGTCATTATAATCACGCTCGTTCTATCCTATTTTACGCTTGTGTTCGGCGAGCTTGTACCCAAGCGCATCGCTATGCAGCGTCCGGAAAAGGTCGCGCGTACGTCAGCCGGCGTGATCACCGTGCTTTCTGTGATCATGAAGCCCATTATTTGGCTGCTGAGCGTTTCGACCAATGGTATTTTGCGCCTGCTGCGCATGAATCCCAAGCAGAAGGTCGACGATGTGACCGAAGAGGAGATACGCCTGATGGTTGACATTGGCGAGGAAAAGGGCGCGATCGAATCGACCGAAAAGGAAATGATCGAAAATATTTTTGAATTCAACAATACCATTGCGCGTGATGTGATGACGCACCGCACGGATGTGATCGCCATCCAAAAGGACGAAACGCCGGACGAGATATTGCAACTGATCCGTGAAAGCGGTCTTTCGCGTTTTCCGGTATATGACGAGGATATCGACAATATCATCGGCACCGTAAATACGCGCGCTTATCTGCTCAACTTGCGCGAGGATAACCCGAAGCCGCTTACGCGCCTGCTCCGGCCTGTTTATTGCGTGCCCGAATCTGTGCATACGGATGTGCTGTTTCGCTCCATGCAAAAATCAAAAAACCACATTGCTGTGGTCGTTGACGAATATGGCGGTACCAGCGGTATCGTGACGATGGAAGACCTCTTAGAGGAGATTGTCGGTAACATTTATGACGAATATGACCCGCAGGACGAGCAGGAGATCGCACAGCTCAAGGACAACCTGTGGCGCGTTGCGGGCGGTACGGATATTGAAACGCTGAATGAAGCGCTCTTAACCGAAATTCCGGAGGATGCGGACTTTGATACGCTGGGCGGGCTTGTGTTCAGCCAGCTTAACAGCATCCCGCAGGACGGCAGCCATCCTGATGTGGACGTTTACGGCCTGCACATCCATGTGGAGGAGATCGTGGAACGCCGCGTAGAATGGGCGCTCGTTTCTAAAATCACCGAAGAATAATTTACATGGGATGCAGGCTCAGCGCGAGCAAAAACATCCCGGAAAAATACGTGATCCAGTTGAGGTTCGCGTGTATTTTTTTGTCTGTATGATAATTCCATATCCCGAGGAACAGGTCTGAAATAAGGAACAGCACCGCGCCCGCTGCCATCACGACCGTGCGCCCGACGATCGCCTGCGGCGAGAATATACTGACCACTGCCTTTGCCGCCATCAGCACAAGCAGCACCGTATATACAGTCAGCGGTACCTGTGCCTTACCAAGCTGCCAGTTTTGCTTCTTCATCATCAGCAGCACCAAAAGCAATACGACGACAGTGATCACGAATTCCTGCCAGCCGATCCCGAAACGCAGGAACAGCGATGCGAGTAAAAAGCACTGTGTGATCGCAAAGAAGAGTATTCCGGTATTGAATTTTTTTGCATCAAGCCTGATGAATTGCAGGAAATAATCCCCACCGATCGCGCAGATGAGCCCGCACAGCACTAGGATATCGAAGATAGTGACGCTGCCCGCCATCGTGAGCAGCAGCACGCCGATCACGCCTGTGATGCAAAAAAGCGCGCCCAACGTCAGCTTTAGGGTGGTCGCCCGGATAAAATCATGCAACGCTTCCATGCGGATATACAGGCACAGCAATATCACATAACAGATAGCGATCACCACCGGTGCAACGATCGATAATAAAAACATATCTTATCCCGCCTTCCTACTGATCAAGCCCCATCCTATTCCTTATTCTCTTTTGTTCCTTGTTTTAACGCACGTTTTTCTTCACGCAAACGGCCCGGGGCATCTTCGGGCGAAAACAAACGGAAAACATCCTGCAAACGGCCAAATAGCAAAAGCTGGTCGCCTACCGCAAGGATCGTATCTTTTGTGATGTATTCAAGCATCTCATCGTTCCGCTTGACCATAACGATATGCAGGCCATACTTGGTTGTGAGCTGTGCTTCTAGGAGCGTCTTCCCGTCAAGCTCCTGCGGTATCTCCTTAAGATCGACCCCCGCGACAACGCCGCGCGCGTATTCGTCCATCACATTGATGATATTTCCCTGTCCCTGAAACATCCACCTTTGCCCCAGCTTTTCGATCAGCGCATTGAAGCGCACCTTCATGTGCGTGACCTTTTTGACAAGCATAAAAGCCACAAAGATGACAGCCAATATGATGACGAGCGTCCACAGGTCTTCCTGAATCGCTCTTGGGAGCGACAGTACTACGTTTACAAACACTGTGATGATCGTCACGGAGAATACGTATCCAAACAGCATGACCGTGCGCGCCAGTTTGCGGCGCAGCAGCTTGCCCACGACAAGCTCGCTTTCTTTTGTCGTAAATCCGCTGTTGGTAAGCAGGGATATGACCTGGAATTTCGCCTTTTCCTCCGTCATTCCCGTCATGCGGAACAGGAACGTAAAAATATCGATAATCAAAATATAGGCGACCGTTACCGCAAAAAACAAGGCCATTGCCACCGACATATTCAATACAGAATTCCCCCTTGTTGTAAAGACATTCCCTTTTATTCGTCTAAATACCGCAGGATGTGCGACCACTCCCTGATCAGGTATGGAAGATTTGCCGCAGCGTTTGCCGGACTGGTGGAGGGAAGCGCGACGGCTTGCCTGCCCGTAGCCGGAAAACATAAGTCCTGATATAGCTGATGTGCCTTCTTACCGTTTGCGAACACCATGCGGATATCCGCCGCCGTAAATATCTCTGAAAAATCGTTAGGAACGGCGTTTTTGATACTCGCGTCCGCGCTTCCTTCGATGTCGCACGCATAAAGGACGTCAAACAGTGCGATACCCGCGCCTTTTAGCATTTCCTCTTTTTGCGGCACCGTCTGTGGAAGCGGACACGCAAGCAACGTGCTTACGACTTGCCAGAAGCGGTTGCGCGGGTTGGCGTAATAAAAGCCTTCCTCCCGCGATTTGACCGACGGGATGCTGCCCAGCACCAGTATCTTCGACCGTTCGTCAAACACCGGCCCAAGCGAATGCGTAACGCGCCCCGTCTGCATCGCTTAGCCGCAGATCGCGTGATAGATGTCGTGCACGCTATCTAAGATATAGTCGGGCTCTACGTCCCCCTCCACGATATCCTGATAGCTG
>NZ_JAYFPU010000008.1:0-1514 GCF_034927525.1 Christensenella sp. | reverse complement strand
ATCCTGCCCCCCGTAAGCTCCGCGACGGATGTGACCATTTTATCGAGAAACCTCCGGTCGTGGGATACTGCAATGATAGTACCCCTGAAATCTTTCAGCCAGTTTTCCAGCCACTCCATGCTCTCTGTGTCAAGGTGGTTGGTGGGCTCGTCGAGCAGGAGAATATCAGGCCGGGAGAGAAGCAGAGCGGCAAGAGCCACGCGCATCTTCCAACCTCCGGAAAACTCTGAGGTCATGCGTACCGCATCCTCTTCGGGGCGGAATCCCAGTCCCTTCAGGACCTGTTTTGCCTCAACATCAAAGCCGAATCCTCCATTTGCCTCGAACTCTCTCTGCAGTCGTTCATGAACGGCAAGCATCGACCGCAGTTCCAGTGAGTTTTCATCAATGGAGGCCATGATATGCTCTGTTTCAGAGAGCCTAGCGGCAAGATCCTCAAGTCCTGCGCGCCTTTTGAGGTAGTCAAGGAGCGGCATTTCGTCTATCTCCACCAGGTCCTGCGGAAGATAGCCGACCCTATGGTCCCTGGGTATGGTCAGGCTGCCCCCGTCATATTCCGTCTCACCGGCGATGACACGGAGCAGGGTAGTTTTTCCTGCTCCGTTGTCACCGACAAGCCCTATCCTGCTCTTGGGGGTTATAAACCAGCTTATCCTGTCAAGGACTATATTCTCTTTAAAATTTACCTGGAGATCTTTTATCTCGATCAGTTTATGTTACCTCCCGAATTATCAGCGAACACCGGATATTATATAGTAAATATTGGTTTAGGCAGAAATTATCAGGATAAATGTTTATCCAGGGCCTTCCTGTGGTGCTCCGCCGATCCGTCTGAAAAGCATACCAGCCTGACCTCTTCGATCGCATCATGCTCCCTGAGGAACGAAATGATGGTCATGACAGCAATATCGGCGGCAAGGTCCGGAGGAAAGCGGTAGACGCCGGTGGAGATCGCGGGGAATGCAACTGTTTTTGCCCCGACGCGGAGAGCCTCTTTAAGGCTGTTCCTGTAAGCATTTGCTAAAATTTTTTCTTCATTCGAGTTCCCGCCCCTCCAGACGGGTCCGACTGTGTGTATAACAAATTTTACAGGAAGTCTGTATGCAGCAGTGGTCTTGGCCTCTCCCGGCGGGCAGCCCCCAAGTCCCGAGCATTCAGCGAGAAGTTCGGGACCGGCAGCCCTGTGGATCGCGCCGTCTACGCCCCCTCCTCCGAGGAGGGTGCTGTTTGCCGCGTTAACTAAGGCATCGGTCTCTTCCTTTGTTATGTCGCCCTTTATTACTGTGATCTTTGATCTTATTTCTTTCATTTTGTCCTCCTCTTTCTTTCTTTTATAATATCAGCTATTTCAGCTGTCTTGCAGGTGAAAATCTGAGATTGCAAAAAAAAGGAAGGCCCTGTTTTGTAAAATTGTAACGGAGAGTTACAAAAAAACAAAAGGGGGTCCTTCCTGCAGAGTCTGTTTTATCTCAGTTTTAGTCTTAGAGCTGGTCCTCCCCGAGGAATTCGAACGG
>NZ_JAYFPU010000005.1:0-6128 GCF_034927525.1 Christensenella sp. | reverse complement strand
CACGTATCTGTCGCCCAGCGGCTATATGATCTTGGTAGGAAAGAATGACCGCCAGAACGATATCCTGACCATGCGCATCGCAGATAAGGCCGACATCTGGTTTCATGCACAAAAAACGCCTGGGTCGCATGTTCTGCTGCTTACCAATGGTACGGAGCTCAATGACATTGACGATGAAACAGTCGTCATGGCGGCAGAGCTCGCGGCAGCGCATTCGCGTGCCAAGCAATCAGGCAAGACGCCTGTCGATTATACCCAGCGCAAAAATCTGAAAAAACCACCGGGCGCACGCCCTGGAAAGATGATCTACGACGATTACTTTACTGTATATGTGGATGCGGGCAAGGGGCACATCCCACAAGCGGAGGACGCACAGTGACTGCCGAGCAGATTTATGAGATATTCGCCCATTCCGGTGCGGATATGAATGAAAACCGAAACGAAGCGCTCCTTGACAAGTATATCATCAAGCGCGGTCATTCGCCGAACGGCTGGTTTTCGCTTTCCAACAAAAACCGTATCAAGCTGCAAATGACGCCGGTGGGCAACGGCTGGGATTATGTACAGCTGAATGAGTCGATGTTTTTGTGGTATGAGCAGAAAACCATCAAAAAGCTGATCGCCTACACTTTTTATCCGGACGACACCACGCGCGCGTATTATGAATGTGACTTCCATATCGAATCCATCATACGCCGCAGGATCCCGCCTACTGTACTGACACGTAAATATTGCATGATCTGTGCCGATAACCTGTTCGGGCGCGAGATACGCGGGTTTTACGCCGATCTTGGCGAAAAAAACAGCGGTAAAGGCACGATGCAGCTATCTTTATATGACAAGAACGAGTATTTCTTTCAGGAACTACCCAGGAATATCACAGCGATTTGGCCGTTCAACAAGTGGCTGCAACGGTTTTTACGCCGTCCCGGTGAAATTGCGCTTACAGCCCTGCCGCCCAAGGATCTGCAAGGGCATTTCCTTTTGCGTTGATATTTTTTGTTTTTATTTAAAGCAAAAAGCCACGCATCAATGCGTGGCTTTGTTGCTTTAGCTATTACTTTATTAATAACTGTTCCAACTTACAGTATCCGTGTACGTAAAACCACCGCGATCATCTAAGACATACACATCTGCATGATATATAGATGCATAATTACCAAGATCTTCAAACCAAATTCTTGTCTGCCAAGAGGGCCATTTATAGTCCATCATGTACCAAACACCATAGTCCTCGCCTAACGCATCATTATACGCATATACCCATACTTCATCAACCCCGAAATTACACTCTACACCCTTTACGTAAAGGATATCATAGTCATAACTGTATGTATAGACATCAAACGAACTGATTGACGTTACCGCAGGAGTAACATAAAAACTAGTGCTACCTATTATTCCTTCGTTGCCACGCCCATCCATTCCGTATACATTCACTCGATAATTTCCACCATGAAAATTATACTCGCTTAAGTCCACAAGAAAACCCCATGTGCTGCTATCATATTGATCCATTAGGTAATATACATCTTCTCCTTGCTCCTCATTATACACGATTGCATAAAGAGCATAAACGCTCGAAGGATCTGAAACGCCCGTTGCTACAATATGTTTATAGCGTCCTACTGCATCGAAATTATCTGCACGTACCTGCCTCGCATCTGGTGGCTTAGAGTCTTCTGTAATAGTATAAATCGACTGGCCCACCATTTTCTGTACACCAAAGTTATCTGTCACATATAATTGGGCATAATACTTCCCTGTCTGTTTTCCATGATTGACCGCGGATACTGCAGCACCATAATCTCCACCGCCATAGGCATTCCCAATATACCATTTAACGTCGCCCGTCTTCTCGCTCCAGACGGCAAACGCCACTTCCCTGACTCCGCCTTGTCCGTTGACGCCCAGCGCTCCTACATGGAACTCAAGCCCTGTTACACCGATAGGCGTAATACTCACCCCGCGAGAAGATGGTTCCTGCTGTACCTCCATTGGCTCAGAGGCCGCATCAAATTTCCCATTTTCAGACAATGCAGGTGCATTGCTCTCGCTCGGCGCAGGTGCACTGCTTTCACTCGGCGCAGGTGCATTGCTCTCGCCCGGCGCAGGTGCATTGCTCTCGCCCGGCACAGGTGCATTGCTCTCGCTCGGCGCAGGTAATGATTCCATTTCTGCCGCATATGCAGTTCCAAATGAACCTAACACAATCAAAAGAACCAACAATATTGCAACTAATTTTTTGCTTTTCATATTTTCCCCCCCTTTGTTGTTTCCAACAATAAAAAATATATCTAGCTAAAATAAAAAATCAGACAAACTTGCTTAATCAGATATTAAAAAAAATTGTAATCTATATCATAAATTGAATATCCTAATTATAATCTTTTAATAGCAGAACTTCAATATAAAAAACACGAATTTTTACATTTCGTGTTTTTTCTCACTATCAATTTCAATTTTATCCCTTGGACTATTATTTAACTAAAAGCTTCCTGCTGCCCGGTTTTACAAGCGGCGTTTCTCCTGCTTTACAGATGGGGCATTCGTCCGGATCGTACGATTTCACTTCCATCGATAATACTGCACGGAACGGTACGCCGAAATCCACGCCGCCCGCGCTGCGGTCGACGACGCTTCCCACGCCTACGACCTCCGCGCCCATGCCCTTAAGCAGTGTAATAACCTCTTTGACAGAACCTCCGGTCGTTACAACGTCTTCCGTCACTAGTATTCTTGTGCCCGGCTCGACGCTAAAGCCTCTGCGCAGCGTCATATCGCCGTTTTCGCGCTCTGCAAAGATGTTCTTCACGCCAAGCTGGCGCGACATCTCATAGGCCATGATGATACCGCCCACAGCCGGCCCCACTACAAGATCGATCTTCATATCCGAAAACTGCTCCGCAAGCTGCTTGCAGATCAGCTCCGATACGTCCGGATATTGGAACAGCTTGGCACACTGCATATACTTATCTGAATGCCTGCCCGACGTGAGCAAAAAATGCCCCTCAAGCATCACTTCTTTTTCTTTAAAAACCGCAATGATCTCTTCACGCGTCATCATATTACCATACCACCTTTTCTATATACTCAGCGTGCCTGTAAGCTCGCTGATCTTCACGATCTCCATGTTGTTTGCGTATTGCTCCAGCTCGTCTAAAATGATAGCCGAAGCCGAAGGATTACGCATTGTCGCCGCGCCGACCATAACGGCACTCGCGCCAGCGATCATGAATTCCGCTGCATCCTCGCCACTCATAATGCCACCTAGGCCGATGATCGGGATACCTAACTGTGCTTTGTAGACCTCCCACACCATACGCAGTGCGACCGGCTTGACCGCCGGGCCGGAAAGTCCTCCCGTCACGTTTGCGAGGATGGGTCTGCGTGTGCTTGCATCGATCGCCATGCCCGTAATACAATTGATGAGCGATACCGCGTCAGCGCCCGCGTCACGCGCCGCCTTTGCCATATCCGCAACCTTTGTGACATTGGGCGTCAGCTTTACGATCAGCGGTTTTTTCGCCACACGTTTGACCGCCCCTACAATGTCGTTGATGGCGCATACGTCCGTACCAAAGCTCACCCCGCCCTGTGCTACGTTGGGGCAGGATACGTTTATTTCGTAAAGCGCAATATTCGTATCGTTTAAGCGCTCCGCCACATAGGCATAGTCTTCAGCGGATGCACCCGCTATGTTCGCAATTTTGACCGTGTCATAATTTTTGATACGCGGGTAGATGGAACGAAGGAATTCGTCCACCCCCGGGTTTTGCAGTCCGACTGCATTGAGCACGCCGCTTGCCGTCTCCGCAATACGCACCGGTGGGTTCCCCAGCCGCGGCGCTTTTGTCAAGGCCTTTAAGGTTACCGCGCCCAACTTTGAAACATCCATATGCAGGTTGTATTCCTCCGCATAGCCAAACGTTCCCGATGCCGTGATCACAGGGTTTTTGAGCTCTACCCCCGCGATATTCACTCTCATGTCACTCATAAAGCGCGTCTACCTCCTTCATTTCGAATACGGGGCCTTCGATACATACCTTTTTGTGCTGACCCTTTATTTTGCACACACATACCGCACAGCCGCCCGTACCGCAGCCCATGTGCTGTTCCATCGAAACATATGCGGGGATTTCCGTCCCCTCCAACACGCGCGCCAGCGACTTAAAAAACGGCATCGGTCCGCAGGACAAAATCACGTCCGGTTTCTCTTCCCGCAAGCGTTCCTTTAATAGATTCGTGCAAAAGCCATGCTCGCCGAACGTCCCGTCGTCCGTTGTGACGTACGTTCCCGCAAACCCTTCGAAATCCTGCACCTCATACACACAGTTTGCGCTGCGGTATCCGAGGAAGGCCGTATAATCCCTGTCCGGGTATTTCACCTTGAGCGACTTTAAAGGAGCAATGCCAATCCCTCCGCCAATAAGCCATACCTTTTTCATATCGTCTTTTAACTGAAAACCGTTTCCGAGCGGCATCAGGATATCGAGCATATCCCCTGCCTGTACCAGTGACAACAGCTTTGTCCCCTTGCCAACCGCGCAATAGGCAAGATGCACTTCTTTTTTTTGTTCATCCACATAATTGATGCTGATCGGCCTTCTTAAAAGAAGTTCCTTTGCATGCGGTATTTCGATGTGGGCAAACTGTCCCGGGCGGAAGTAGCGTAAAAAATCTTCTGTACATGTTACCTTCAAAAGATATGTGTTATGCGCAATCAGCTCGTTTGACAGAACCTTTTCGATCGTATGTTTGTTAATCATGTTTTGCCTTCTCCCTGTCGATGATCTCAATAAAATCGTCAAATAAGTATGCCGTGTCCTCCGGCCCCGGCGCGGCCTCCGGATGGAATTGCACCGTAAACATCGGGTAACCGATATATTTCACACCCTCGATCGTCTGATCGTTCCAGCTTTTGTGCGATACGACAGCGCACGCAGGAAGCGAGCGGCTCATGATCGTATAGCCGTGGTTCTGCGACGTGATAAACACCTTATTGCGCTGCATATCCTTCACTGGATGATTGGAGCCGCGATGTCCGTATTTGAGCTTTTCCGTATCCGCCCCCATCGCAAGCGCTACGAGTTGGTGCCCCAGACAAATGCCAAATGCCGGCATCTTGCCGATCAGCTGCTTGAGATTCTCAATAATCTGTCCGTTGTCCTTCGGGTTGCCCGGGCCGTTTGTCAGCATCAGCCCGTCAAAATTTCCTGCAAGTATTTCTTTGGGGTCAGTGAGCGCCGGAAAAACCGTGAGCGCGCAGTCGCGCTTTTCTAAGCTGCGCAAGATGTTGCGTTTGAGGCCAAAATCAAGCACTGCCAGTCTGCGGCTACCTTGAGAATACTGGTATTTTTCCTTGCACGTCACCTGCTCTACCGGAAGTTCAATATTATAATTCTTCATTTCGTCGATCTGCATAGAGGACGGCGGAACCTGTGTGATGATGCCATGCATCGTCCCTTTATCGCGCAACTTCCTTGTTAGTTCGCGCGTATCGATGCCCGCAAGTCCAATGATATTGTTTTTATCAAGGTATTCTTCGAGCGTCATCTTGCAGTTCCAGTTAGAAGGCTCACTACATTTTTCACGCATAACGAATGCGCTCACCTTCGGCCTGTCCGACTCCGACATGTCTTCATCGATCCCGTAGTTGCCGATCAGCGGATACGTCATCGTTACGATCTGTCCGCAATAAGAAGGGTCTGTGAGAACCTCCTGATACCCTGTCATGCCTGTATTGAAAACGACTTCCCCCATTACGTCCGCCTGTTTTCCAAAGGACTCTCCTTTGAAGATCGTCCCGTCTTCCAGTGTTAGATAAGCCATTTGTTTTTGCTCCCCCGCTTTGTTGGTTTAATACCCGATGTCGTTTTTAGCAAACGTCTCGAGGATATCCTGCTGCATATCGAGCGTCGCCTGGCGCGCCGCCTTTGCAAAGTCCATGCCTTTATACTTTTCATTTTGGTAAGCGGTCAGTATCGCACGCGAGTTGTTGACCACGCCCCCAAGGCCCTGCTTGTCGAAATTTGGCACCAGTCCCTGTGCACTGCCGCCCTGTGCGCCATAGCCGGGAATCAGTACAAAAATAGCCGGATGCTTTTCGCGGATCTTTTCCGCCTGCT
>NZ_JAYFPU010000272.1:0-4830 GCF_034927525.1 Christensenella sp. | reverse complement strand
AAGAATGCGAAGCTTGTGGCAACCAGCGTCTGCTGCCGAACGGGTGAACCAACAGTGGAAAGCTGCATTCTTCGTACAGCTCAGCCGCATGGTGTGCCCGCAGTGACCACAGACCACTTTCCCCTTAAGCGGAGAAGTGACAGCAGCATACCGCTGTGCTGTGCCAAGCTCCCGCTTGCGATGCGGTTCTCCCCGGACGCGGAGCTTTTCTTGCACCGCATCAAATAGTTCCTGCGATATAATTGCAGGGTGATGACCAGGTATCCTAATCCAGTCTTCCTTTGCATTCGTGGCACGGTTGGCGCTGCCTACCCCGGTGGTGCGAGTCTTGCCCGCAATGTAGGTGCCGATGTACTGCTCATCGTACAAAATACTCAGGATTACGGATTTTTGCCACACACAACGAAATTCCTCTGTTTCAGCAGTTTTCCAGCGGTGCTTCTTCCATGCGGCAGGTGTAGGGCGGCGTTCATCATACAGCCGCTTTTCAATATCCGCAATACTTTTGCGGCCAGCATACATGTCGAAGATGATACGCACCGTTTCCGCAGCCTCCGGGTCAATCACCATCTTGCGACTTTCGTCCAGCATATAGCCGAATGCGCAGTTTTTAGTTACAGCCTCTCCGCGCCGGGCTTTTTCTCGTTTGGCGCTGCTGATTTTTTTGGACAGGTCTTTGCTGTAATACTCACTCATCAGCAATTTGAACGCGACCTCCATACCGCCGGTGTCCCCGTTGTAATCAAAAGAATCGAAGTGGTCGGACACCGAGATAAATCGTACCTGGTACAGCGGAAACACCCGCTCGATGAAGTAGCCGGTCTCAATGGCATCGCGCCCGAAACGGCTGAAATCCTTCACAAGAATCGCACCGACCTTGCCTTCCCGCACCAGCTCCAGCAACTCCTGTACGGCTGGCCTCTCGAAGTTGGTGCCGGTGAAGCCGTTGTCGACAAACTCCTGCACCGGACCATCCAGTTCAGAATCCAAAATGTATTTGTTCAATATCAATCGCTGGTGTTCAATGCTCATGCTGTCGGATTGCGTATCATCCAGCGAAAGCCGGATATAATTTGCGAGAATCTGCTTATCCAACCCGTTTCACCTCCCGGAACTCGTCCCTGAAACGAAGGACGATCTCAAAACTCTTGTCGCGCTTGACGAGGATTTTCTCCACCAGGCGGTCAATGACATCTGCCGTCAATTCATTGCCTGCGATGGCTTCTGAGGCTGCATTGGCAAATCCCGTGTACGCTTCACGCTGGGATGCACCCTCGCGCCGCTGTGTGCGGATTTCGTCAGCCCGCTTGGACAGGGCCTCGATCTTGGCCTCATAGTCCGCTTTCATGGCGGCAAACTCATCGGCGGTGATCAAACCACCCAGCATGTTCTCATACAGACTTTTAAGAAAGTGCCCACTCGCAGAAAGCTGGCGGTTGATCTCGTCCAACTCGGTATCGGCAGCAGCGGTTTTCATTGGAGCCATGCGCTCCATTTGAATATATCCACCCAGTATCGCTTCAGCATGCTTGCGCAGCAAGGCGAAAACCTCGGATTTCAGCTCGTCTTCCTTTACCGACACCTGGAAACAGGCGTCTTTATGGAATTTCCACTGAGATTCACAGCGATACCAGTAGATGCCGTCCTTGTTCTGACGATGGCGATGCATGGGGTGACCGCAGTGGGCGCAGAACACCTTCCCTTTGAAGATGTGGGGAGAGTAGGCGACTGCCTCCCGGCGAACCTGCTTATCTCGCTCCGAAGCATGCTGGAGCATTGTTTGTGCGCGGTCAAATGCCTCGCGGGAAATAACGGGCTCATGGGTATTCGGCACGCATATCCAATCGTCGGGATGAACATTGCTTTGCCTGTAGCCTTTTGTCTGCGTCTTGCCCTGCACCATATCGCCGACATACATGCGGCTTTTGAGGATGTCTACAACCACACGCTTCTGCCAGTAGGGCTTGCCGATCAACTTTTTGTTGGTGATCAGGCCCTTTTCCTGTTTGTAGTGACTTGGTGGCAGAATCTTCATCTCATTGAGCATCCGAACGATCTCGCCGGCACCTATGCCGCTTGCAGCCCAGTCGAACATCTGGCGCACAACGGTGGCGGCTTCTTCATCAATTACAAGGCGATGGCAGTCATCGGGAGCCTTGGAATACCCATAAGGCGCCAGCCTGCCCACGAAGCGACCGTCCTGAATGTTCTGTTGCTGTACAGCGCGGCATTTGCGGCTTATGTCCAGCGCATAGGATTCCGCTATCATGTTTTTAAGTGGGACCATCACACCGCCGTCGCCATCTTTGGAATCAAAAGCATCGGTTACTGCGATGAACCGAACACCCATTGCGGGCAGCTGCTTTTCAATGTAATAGCCGGAATCAATGGAATTGCGCCCAAACCGTGAAAGGTCCTTCACGATGATGCAGTTGATTCTGCCGCTCTGCACATCTTCAAGCATGCGGTTAAAATCTGAACGGTCGAAGTTGGTGCCGGTGGTTTGGTTATCACAATAGATCTCCGCAAGACGGATATCGGGTGATGTCGCAATGAAGTTCTCAATGATATCCTGCTGGTTCTCCAGGGAGTCGCCTGGCTTGCGCCTCGCATCACTAGACAACCGTATGTAGGCGCCAGCATTGTAGATGAGTTGCTCCGAATGAGCCAAAATTGCCGTTTCGGTAGCCTTCCTGCTTTTTCTGGCCATCATGCCACCTCCTGCGTGCTCTTGGAGATACCAAGGAGACTTAGCGCCTGCTCATATTCCGCTTGATAGTTAAATGTGAAGTCCAGTTCCGTCTTGCTGATGACACGGATGCTGCGAATCAGGTTGACCACGGTGCGGCGGTCCAGTTCGTTCAGTCCCTCGAACTTCTGAAAATGCTCCATCCAGCGAAGCCGCTCGGCCCTGCCCTCCATGGCGTTATCACGCTCGGCCTCCAATGTGGCGATGGCATCCCGCAGGCGGGCTTCGTCGGCGGTGTACTTGGTTTTTAGGGTTTTGTAATCGTCCTTCGTCAACAACCCGCTGACCATGTTCTCATATAGCGAAGATTTGAATCCACTGATTTTTGCAAGCTGATTCTCGTTGTCGTCAATCTGCTCTTGAAGCTGCTTCGCCAGAGCCAGTGCCGCCTTGCGCCCATCACTGACAGCCAGCACAGATTCCAGAGACGCAATCCCCGAAATATGCGCCTTCACGCTCTCCAGAGCACATTCTATCAGGTCACTTTCTTTAACCATCGCCGCACCGGCGCAGCCGTTCTTCTTTCCGGTGGGGCAATAGTAGTAAAGATACTCTTTGCCCTTGTAGCGGTTGGTTTTGCGGGTCATTCGGCCACCGCAGCACCCGCAGATGATGATGCCGGAGAACAGATACACCTTGCTCCCACCCGGCGCTGTGCGGGTATCGAGCTGCATGATCCGCTGGGCGAGATCGAAATCCTGAGAAGTGACGATATGATCGTGGGCGTTCTCCGTGCGCTGCCACTCGGATTCCGGCCTGTCTACCACATCCTTGATCTTGTAGTTGAATGTACCCTGCTTCCCCTGAACCAGCGTGCCCATATAGGTCTCGTCGTTCAAGATGCGGAAGATGGCGGTCGCCGACCATTTCGTTTCGGGCGTGTCGGCGAAACCGCCTGTCGGATGCGGCAGCCCCCGATCACGCTTGTAGGCCATTGGCGACAGCACGCCGCGAGCGTTGAGCGTCTCGGAGATTTTGAGGGCGCTCATGCCGTCGATCTTCATACGGAAGATGTCCCGCACGATGGAAGCCGGGTAATCGTCAATCTCCAGTCGGTTCTTGTTCTCATCGGAGCGTCGATAGCCATAAATTGGGCATGCGCCAACATAATCGCCGTTTACTCGCTTTATGTTCAGCGCGGAGCGGGTCTTTATCGATATGTCCCGGCTGTAAGCGTCGTTTATGATGGACTTCACGCTCACCACCAGATCATCGGCGCTGTCCCGAAGTGTATCGATGTTATCGTTCAGGGCGATGAAGCGCACTCCATAAGCAGGCAAAATGCGCCGCAGATAGCGACCGGTCTCGATATAGTCCCTGCCAAACCTTGAGAGGTCTTTCACGATCACGCAGTTGATTACCCCGGCTTCAATATCGACCATCATTTCCTTGAACGCCTTACGGTCAAAGATGACGCCGGAAACGCCATCGTCCACTTTTTCTGACACGGCCTCGATATCCGGCTGGCTGGAGATGAAGCTATCCAAGATTTTCCGCTGGTTTTCCACACTGTTCGATTCGCCGTCCTTATCGTCCGCATAGGAGAGGCGAATATACTTCGTTGCAAAGTATTTTGTTTCTGACATAACAAATCACTCCTTTTTTCACGGGTTTCGCCGCGAATCAGAAGTGATTGAAGATGGCCCTATTCTGCTCTTTTCCCATCTCCATGTTAACTCTCATCAGCGGCGTATACAAGTCATTCTTCTCATTTAGGCGATAATTCTTTGCAGGCATTCTTCCAACGTAGGGCCATCCTCGGCGAAGCGGGCAGTGACCTCGAATTTCCCGCACCGGAAGTGGTATGGGTTTCTGATCTGCCGAACAAATTCGGCAACGCGCTCATCGCGCGGCATGCTTTTATCAACCTGGACTTCGCGGATGTCCACCAAGTCCGGTGTACCTGAAATGGTGCAGTTCATAAAGAATTCCTCCTCTGCTATTTGAAATAGGCAGCTGGCTTGCGGTCTGCCATAAACTGCCGAACATCGCTGATGCTGGATGATGTATGGCAGAAAGGCAGTGCAGCAATCACCCGGTCGTGATATGAGGCTCCGTTGCGGGCTCGGGAATCCAGAATG
>NZ_JAYFPU010000001.1:0-7088 GCF_034927525.1 Christensenella sp. | reverse complement strand
GGGGGCTTGCTCGTAATGTCATACACAATACGGTTGATGTGCGATACCTCATTGATGATGCGGTTTGAAATCACACCCAACACGTCATAAGGAATACGTGCCCAGTCCGCTGTCATCGCGTCCACGCTTGTCACGCCGCGAAGCGCAACCGTATAATCATAGGTTCTCTCATCGCCCATCACGCCTACGGAGCGCATATCAGTGAGCACCGCAAAGTACTGCCAGATTTTTTCATCCAAATCCGCTTTTGCAATTTCGTCGCGGAAAATGAAGTCCACATCGCGCAGCAGATCGAGCTTTTCCTTCGTGATCTCTCCGATCACGCGGATCGCGAGGCCCGGCCCCGGAAATGGCTGACGCCACACCATATGCCGCGGCAATCCAAGTTCTTCACCCAGTTCGCGCACTTCATCCTTAAACAGCTCGCGTAACGGCTCGATGATTTCTTCAAAATCAACATGATCCGGCAGTCCACCTACGTTATGATGGCTCTTGATAAGGGCCGCATCGCCTACACCGCTTTCAACAACATCGGGGTAGATCGTTCCCTGTGCCAAGAAATGCACCTTACCGATCTTCTTTGCCTCTTCCTCAAACACACGGATAAACTCTTCGCCGATGATTTTTCGCTTTTTCTCCGGTTCTGTAACGCCTGCAAGTTTTTCCAAGAAACGCTGCTCCGCCTTCACATGAACAAGGTTCATATCGAATTGCTTCTTGAACACGTTTTCGACTTCCTCCGGCTCATATTTGCGCATCAATCCCGTATCCACAAATACACATGTCAGATTCTTTCCGATCGCCTTATGCAGCAATACCGCGCATACAGAGCTATCTACACCGCCTGACAATGCCAATAATACTTTTTTGTCCCCTACTTTCTCACGAATCGCTTCGATCGACTGTTTTGCGTAATCATTCATATCCCAATCTCCTTTTGCACCACATATATCAAATAAAAAATGCTCCAATATACTCTGTCCATTTACGGTATGCTGTACCTCCGGATGAAACTGTACGCCATATATCTTTTTTTCATCGTTTCCGAAGGCTGCCACCGGACAGGAAGCTGTTTTTGCCAGAATTTCAAACCCTTCCGGTACTTTCTCAATGTAATCCATATGGCTCATCCAGCATACGGATTCTTTTTCCATATCCTGCAGCAATATATTTTCCGTATCATATGAAATCTTTGTTTGTCCATACTCCCCCGCCGGCGCCGAAGCAACATGACCTCCAAGCTTCATAGAGAGCAGTTGGCTTCCATAACATATCCCAAGGATCGGTATTCCAAGTTCGAATATTCCCTCATCGCAAACCGGCGCGTCTTCCCCATATACGCTTTTGGGGCCGCCTGTAAAAATAATTCCGACCGGATTCTTTTCTTTGATTTTTTCTGCGCTTGTCTGGTATGGCAGCAGTTCCGCGTACACATGCGCCTCGCGTACCCTGCGCGCGATCAACTGATTATACTGACCGCCAAAATCAAGTACAATTACTGTTTCCCTCATCTATTTGCATCCCTCCAAAATGATCCTCGTCCATCCTGTATCAAAACTTCCGTTACAAGTATGCTTTTACCTTGTAAAAGCAGTTCACATTCAATATCCTGCTTTTGATTTTTGCCAAACGCTTCTTCCGAAAACACATACGCTTTATTGTGATCAAAGTACACGCGCATTCCTCGCCGTGTATAGCGCCGAATATACTTTTCCGCGCTTTCGATATAATCAAGCTTGGATATATCGATTGTCTCGCCCGGCGCAAACCGGCAGGCCAGACAGTCGTTTGCAGGCCTGATATAGTACGATCTTCCCACCGCGCGCAGCATATCCTGCGCATCCTGTCGTGTATAACCAAGCTCTGCAAGCGGGCTGGCCGCCCTTATTCCCTGTTCTTCCCCTGTCAGTATACTACAGACACCTGTATCTGTAGTTTTTCCGTCAAACAGTACTCCCGCACCAATCCCATGCGCTGCTTTTAGCAATCTCGCCGATACTTCTTTTGCACAAGTCTTGCAGCGATCTTCCGACGCTTCACTTACTATGTTCAGCAAGTCCGCCATGGCTACACGCTCACTGCGCATTTTGGGATAATCATCCAATATCTCATGTACGCGATATATTTCTTCCTGTGTAAAAAACGGCGTATTGGCAGTTATGACCGGCGCGCTTTTGCCGTGCGATTCATAAAGCGCGCACACAAGCAATGCCGAAGTCGTCCCGCCGGAAAACGCAACGGCTGCGTACGGATACTGTTCCATATACGCGACCAGTCTGCTGAAATCCTGCTGTGGCCTGCTCATTTATTTCGCGCTATAGTTCGGCGCTTCTTTGGTGATATTGATGTCATGCGGATGACTCTCCAAAAGCCCTGCACCTGTGATCTGGATAAATTCCGCATTCTTTTGCAGTGCTTCTATGTTCTTTGCTCCGCAATAGCCCATGCCGGATTTTAAGCCGCCGACCATCTGGTACGTCGTCTCTGCAAGCGGCCCTTTAAACGGCACGCGTCCCTCTACACCTTCCGGAACCAGCTTTTGCGATCCCTCCTGAAAATAACGATCTGCGCTACCCTGCTGCATTGCGGAGACGGAACCCATGCCGCGGTATACTTTGAAGCTTCGACCCTGATAAATTTCCATTTCGCCCGGGCTTTCCTTTGTACCCGCAAACAGGCTGCCGATCATAACCGCCGCCGCGCCGCCCGCCATTGCTTTTGTAATATCGCCACTGTATTTAATGCCACCGTCGGCAATAATTGTATTCCCTGTCTTCGCCGCTTCTTCGGCGCATTCCAGAACCGCTGAAAGCTGCGGCACGCCTATCCCTGCAACAACACGCGTTGTACAGATCGACCCGGGGCCTATTCCTACCTTCACGCAAGACGCACCCGCAGAGATCAGATCATGCACCGCCTCTTTGGTTGCGCAATTGCCTGCAATGATATCAAGCTCCGGAAAGCTGTTGCGTACCTTTTCCACTATGTTCAGCACATTCTGCTGATGTCCGTGCGCCGTATCGATCGCGATGATGTCTACCTTGGCCGCAACCAGAGCTTCTACCCGCTCCAGCGTTCCACTGCCTGTACCAACTGCCGCACCGGCAAGCAGCCTTCCTTCGCTATCCTTAGCAGACATCGGATACTGGATCGCTTTTTCGATATCCTTGATCGTAATCAGCCCTATCAGTTTTCCCTTATTATCAACCAACGGAAGCTTCTCGATCTTATATTTTCTGAGGATACCCTGCGCCTCGTCAAGTGTCGTGCCAATAGGAGCCGTGATCAGATTGTCCTTTGTCATCACTTCGCTTACTTTTCGCGTATAATCCGTTTCAAAACGCATATCACGATTGGTGATGATACCAATCAGCGTTCCGTCCGGCTCGACGATCGGAACACCCGATATCTTATAACGTCCCATCAGTTTGTCTGCATCCGAAACCTTATGCTCCGGCGAAAGGAAAAACGGATCCGTAATAACGCCGTGCTCGCTTCTCTTTACCTTATCTACATTCTCCGCCTGCTGTTCGATAGACATATTTTTGTGAATGATGCCCATTCCGCCTTCACGCGCGATCGCGATGGCGAGCCCGCTTTCCGTAACGGTATCCATTGCGGCGCTCATGATCGGAATATTCAGTTTGATCTTTGGCGTCAGCTGTGTTGATACATCCACTTCATTTGGCACTACATCGCTCTTTTTCGGCTTCAACAGCACGTCATCAAATGTTAATCCCTCAGTAATCTTCATAAACATTTCTTCCTTTCTTTCACTCGTCAATTATAATTATTTCATATTATGCTTGAGCATAATAATATACACAGCAGATGATAAGCGGTTCAAGATCATTTGTATGCTCTCGTTTGCGTATGCGTCAAGCCCTGCAGCGATACACACACGCTCCGCCTGTCTTACCTTTGTTCGCAGGATATTGAGCACTGCACATATCAGATCTGAATTTTCATCCGGAAATACGTGCTCTGTATGCAGATATTTCTGCGGATGATAAGAATATTCCCGCAGCTCGTCAAATGTAAGCCCGATGATATGATCAAATGTTGGAGCTATTGCACATGCCTCTGCACGCATGACTTGACGAATCACACCTACGATATCTTTCAGGTCATTCTCTGCTTCCCGCTCTCCCCGCTCCCTTGCAAGCGCCAGTGTATACACCGCATCGGCCAGCAGGCTGTCAAGCTCGCCGCGCAGCATGATCTGGGGGTGGTCTTTACGCACTGTTTCGCTTCCATATAGACAGGTTTTAGGTTCGCAGTGCTTCATCGGCTTATTTACCTCTATCAAAAAACCGCATGGCATAATTATGCTTGCGGCTTTTCTTCCTCCGTTTGTTCCGGCTGCCCGACTTCGTTTTCTTCCGCATCAAGCTTTTCGAGCATCTCTATATGCTCTCTTTTCATAACAAACCAGTTGATACATCCGATTACGAATGACACAACCAGCACAATGACCGCCGCAGTAAACATCCGCTCCGCAAACAAGATCGCTGAGATCGCAAGCAGCGCGGATATTGCATACAGCAGTACTACCGACTGTTTCTGATTCATGCCCATATCCACCAGACGGTGATGTAAATGCTTACGGTCTGCGTGGAACGGGCTTTGTCCTTTGAATAATCTGCGAATGATCGCAAACAACGTATCGAAGATCGGCAGTCCTAATACAAGGAACGGGATCACGAATGATACGACTGCATTGACTTTGAAGAAACCCTGAATGGAGATCACCGCAAGCACAAATCCGAGGAACGTTGCTCCTACGTCACCCATGAATATCTTTGCGGGATTTAGGTTATATGGCAGAAATCCAAGGCACGAACCCGCCAGAATGGCAGCAATCACTGTGACAGTCGGATTGCCGGCGGAAAGCAGTGACACCGCAAGGAGCGCCAGCGAAGAAATCGCCGATATTCCACAGGCAAGACCGTCCAGTCCATCGATCAGGTTGATCGTATTGGTAATTGCTACGATCCACAGCACCGTAATCGGGATGGCCCAGTTGCCAAAATAAATGATCTGGTCAAAAAGTGTGATTTGTTTGATGACAATACCTGAAAAGCAAACGACCAGAGCCGCGCCAATCTGTACCAGCAGCTTGATCCATGCTTTGAGGTCGTAAATATCGTCAAACATGCCCATGATCGTTATCATGAGCGCGCCCAGGAGCAGCCCCACATAGGTAGAATCAAGCGGCACAAAGGCCATAACCCCAAAAGCGAAGGCAACAAATATAGCAAGCCCTCCCATTGTGGGAATCGGCTTGCTATGCATTCTTCTGCTATCTTTAGGGATATCTACTGCGCCAACTTTGATCGAAAATTTACGCACGAGCGGCGTTGTTGTATACGTCATAAAAAACGTAAACAAGAACGCTATCAGGATCAACAAACCGCTGCGTAATTCCATTCGAATTCCAAGGTCCTTTCGTAGATATTGATTCAAAATATTACAAGAGCGGCAAAGCTTGCGCTTTGCCGCACCTGAACTTTGTTACATTATATCAACTTTCTTTTTTAAATGCAACATCTCCGTTTTCAACAAACATCTTTACTTTATCGCCGATATTGATCGTTCCGGCAAGGATTTCTTCCGAGAGCCTGTCCTCCACTGTCTGCTGGATCATCCGGCGAAGCGGTCTTGCGCCATACTGGTCGCTCATACCGTCTTTTGCCATCAGTTTGGCAGCATCCTTCGTGTAGGTCATATCGATCTCTCTGTCCTGCAGCCTTTTGATCACGCTGTTGAGCATCAGCTCCGCAATCTGCTGCGTATCCTTTTGTGTCAGCTTGTGGAACACGATGATGTCGTCGATCCTGTTGATGAACTCCGGTCGGAAGGTTTGTTTCAGCGCTTCCATCATACGTTCCTTCATTTCGTCGAACTCTTTCAACTGCTCCAGATCACCGTCTTCACCATTGGTGAATCCGATTTTGCTTTTCGCGATTTCATGCGCGCCGACATTGGACGTCATGATGATGATCGTGTTTTTGAAGTCCACCGTTCTGCCCTTGGAGTCCGTCAGCCTGCCGTCTTCCAGAACCTGCAGCAGGATATTGAATACATCCGGATGCGCTTTTTCGATTTCGTCAAACAGCACAACTGAATACGGCTTTGTTCTTACAGCCTGCGTCAGCTGTCCGCCCTCGTCGTAGCCGACGTATCCTGGAGGCGAGCCTACCAGCTTAGAAACGCTGTGTTTCTCCATATATTCCGACATATCCATGCGGATCATCGCGTTTTCGTCACCGAACATAGACGCTGCAAGCGCTTTTGTCAGTTCCGTTTTGCCCACGCCTGTCGGTCCTAAAAAGATAAACGAACCGATCGGCCTGTTCGGGTCTTTCAGGCCTGCACGCGCACGGCGGATCGCTTTTGCAACAGCCGACACCGCTTCATCCTGACCGATCACACGTTCATGCAGCATCCCCTCGAGCTTCAGCAGCTTCTTGCTTTCGTCTTCCGTCAGTTTGCTTACAGGTACATGCGTCCAGCTTGAGATGATCTGTGCAATGTCTTCTTCCGTAACGATTCCTTTTTCTTTTGCAACAGCCTTACGCCACTCTTCCGAGCAATGCTCGATATCGCGCTTGGTATCCGCTTCTTCATCGCGCAGCTTTGCGGCCTTCTCAAAGTTTTCGTGCGCAATCGCACTTTCTTTTTCCTTGCCGATTTCTTCTAGCTTATCTTCCAGCTCACGCAAATCCGGCGGCGAGGTAAACATCGAAATCCTTACCTTGGAAGCCGCTTCGTCGATCAGGTCGATCGCCTTGTCCGGCAGGAACCTGTCCATGATATAGCGCGTTGCAAGATCTACCGCCGCTTTGAGCGCTTCGTCAGTGATCGTCACCTTATGATGTGCTTCGTAGCGGTCACGCAGTCCTTCAAGTATCTGCAATGCCTCCTCCGGCGTCGGCTCGCCGACATTAACGGGCTGGAACCTGCGTTCGAGCGCCGCGTCTTTTTCGATATGCTTCCTGTATTCATCGATCGTTGTCGCGCCAATCACCTGAATCTCGCCACGCGCAAGCATCGGCTTCAGAATATTTGCCGCATCCATTGCACCT
>NZ_JAYFPU010000251.1:0-1503 GCF_034927525.1 Christensenella sp. | reverse complement strand
CGGATTGCTGCAGCCTTCAGAAGGTCAAGCCTCTCTTTTTGGACATAAAGTCAGCGCGAAAAACATTGACACTCGGCGCCGCGTAGGCTACATGTCCCAGCTCTTTTCCCTCTATACGGAACTATCCGTTCTCCAGAATCTCATCCTGCATGCACGACTTTTTAAAGTTCAGGAAGAAAAGATCCCCGATCGTGTAGACGAAATGGTGCAACGCTTTGGTCTGGGAGAAGTTCTAGATGCCATGCCGGATAATCTGCCGCTGGGAATCCGTCAGCGTCTTTCACTTGCTGTGGCAATGGTGCATAAACCCGAACTGCTTATTCTTGACGAACCTACCTCAGGAGTCGATCCGATCGCACGCGACACTATGTGGCAATTAATGATACACCTTACAAGAAACGACCATGTCACGATATTTGTCTCCACACATTTTATGAATGAAGCGGAACGCTGTGACCGGATATCCCTCATGCACTCGGGAAAGGTCCTTGTCACCGACGTACCGGCTAACCTCGTACGGAAGAGAAGTGCTGGAACTCTGGAAGAGGCTTTTATTAGTTACCTGAAAGAAGCTGCTTCAGATGACGGGGCTGTTCTTTCTGCCTCTGTCACAAAAAAGCAGCGGGCTAAAAATCCTGATCATAATGACAGCGGCACAGGTCATAATAGATGGTTTAACTGGAAACGTTCCTGGAGCTACTGTATTCGCGAATCACTTGAAATAATGCGTGATCCTGTACGTGGAGTTATGGCGCTGTTTGGAACTATTATCCTCATGTTTGTCATCGGATACGGAATAAGCCTGGATGTAGAAAACTTGACTTACGCGGTTCTTGACCGTGACCAAACGGTGCTGAGCCAGAATTATGCACTGAACCTTTCAGGGTCACGATACTTCATAGAGTATCCCCCAATCGCAAATTACGAGGAACTGGAACGGCGCATGAGATCCGGAGAACTCAATATGGCCATTGAAATACCGCCAAATTTTTCCCGCGATCTAAAACATGGGAAAAATGTACAGATAGGGGCCTGGGTGGATGGAGCTATGCCGATGCGTGCAGAGACAGTAGGAGGTTATGTTCAGGGCATGCACCAGAATTGGCTGGAAGAGGCGGCAATGAGTCAGCCCCTGCAGACAGCAGGAGGGAATTCAGCAGTGATCGAAACCAGGTTTCGCTACAATCCCGACGTAAAGAGCCTTCCGTCAATGATACCGGCTGTCATTCCAATGCTGCTCCTTATGATCCCTGCAATGCTCACAGCTCTGTCGGTCGTAAGAGAGAAAGAGATGGGATCAATTCTCAACCTTTATGTGACACCTGTAAGCCGTGCCGAATTCCTCATAGGAAAACAGTTGCCGTATATAGCCATAGCAATGCTTAACTTAGTAATGATGACTCTGCTGGCCGTAACGGTATTTAACGTTCCGATAAAGGGCAGCCTGCTGGCAATGACAATAGGAACACTCTTTTTTGTCACATTTTCCACAGGCATTGGCCT
>NZ_JAYFPU010000100.1:0-1665 GCF_034927525.1 Christensenella sp. | reverse complement strand
GTGGGCGACGGTGTGCAGCCGCTGCTCAGTTATTTCAATGGCGCAGGCAACTTAAAAAGCGTACAAAACATCTTCAAAAAAGCACTGGTCACCGTGTTGATTCTGGGCGTTGTCCTGTCGGTCGCGGCATTGTTTTTCCGCACGCAGATCCCGGTACTGTTCGGCGCATCGCAGCAGTCATCGGTGCTTGTAGAGGCCGCGCTTTTTTTCTCGGCCTTCGCGTTCCCCTTTATCGGTTTTTCGAAGCTTTCGTCCTCATATTTCTATGCCATCGGGGACGTCAAGACCTCCTCGCTGGTCATATACCTTGACCCTGCTGTCTTAACGCCGCTGTTCTTGTTCACCCTACCGTTGTTTTTGGAGCTCACAGGTATATGGCTCACTCTTCCCTTTGTGCAGGCAGCACTAAGCATCATCCTGTTGTTCATTTACAGGCGCCATAGGGAAATACAGCTTGCCCCCGTGCGCAAAGACAGGCGGTTGCCTGATGCGTCGTAATAAGATATGATAAAGAAAAAAGAGGAAACGGAGCAGAAGAAATGGAACATATAGAGCAACTCCGCCGCGAGATCGACGAATACTATACGAACTGGTTCCGCTTAAACCGTGCCTACGACAGATGGGCACAGCAGCACGGGACTTCGGATAATACGGTTTTTACCCTGTATACGATCTCTGTCTGCGGGGACTGTGGCTGTACGCAGCAGCATATTTGCAGCGAGCTTCTCCTGCCCAAGCAGACAGTGTCTTTCATCCTCTCCAAGCTGGAAAAACAGGGCATGCTCCTGCGCAAAGAAGACCCGCAGGACCGCCGCAACAACCTCGTGTTCTTAACGCCAGAAGGCAAAACATATGCCCATCAGCTGCTGTCCGCGTTAGAAGACGCAGAGATCAGCGCCTACGAGAGCATGACCAATGCACAGCGCAAGTCCCTGCTCGAGGGCTACGCGGCGCTCACCGCCGCGATCGAGCAAAGCTTCGGCGTCAAAAAATAGACCAAAAACCCCCGACAATGTGCCGGGGGTTTTCCTTTACTCCTGAAAAAAGAACTCTGCTTTGCCTGTACCTAATGATTCTCCCTGCGCCCAGTTGTTCGCCGTGCCCACCTGCCATGCTTCCTTCAGTTCTCCGTTTTCCACACGGTTGAACCCAGCGTCACGGTTTGCAATAATAATCGTACCGTTCTTAAGCGTATATTCGGGTTTTCCGTCCACTTCCTGTTCACCGGCAATCTCATTTCCTTCCTGTATTGCCTTCAGCTTCGCCTGCTCATATACGTCTTCGGGCACTTCCGTATAACCCAGATAAAATTTTGTCGTCATAACCATCAACCAACCTTTCCGAATTTAATTTGGTCGGTATATATATAATGACATTGTCCGCTGTCTAAACAAACGCACCACGCGGTTTTTCCAGCGCCTGTGTCACCACATTCACAAATTCCTGCGTGTCGATCGACATACCAAGCCACACATTTTCCTTGCGTCCCCATTCTCCGGCAAAGTCCACTACGCTCTCGCCCGCTGTAATACCTTCTGTACTGATATCCATGCACACCTTTTCATATGTCACAAGCTCCGGGCGCAGCAACGCGCCAATACACACCGCATCGTGTACCGGGCACGCGAATATGCCAAGCTCATCTTCATAGTTGCCTGCATATAG
>NZ_JAYFPU010000185.1:0-5998 GCF_034927525.1 Christensenella sp. | reverse complement strand
CTGATCACCGAAATCGTACGTTTTCGCGTGTCGGAAAACACCGCTAAAAAACAAAAGGCTTAAACACCCCCGCGCAATTGACTTTATGCCCAAAATAGCCGATAATAATTGGGTATATTGAAATTTGAGACCGCGGAGGCGAAGGAATTGAACTTTACTGATATTGAGAAAAAATGGCAACAAAAATGGGCTGATACGGGAATTTATAAATTCGACAAAAACAGCGACAAGCCCAAGCATTATGTACTGGAAATGTTTTCTTATCCGTCGGGCGCAAATTTGCACGTCGGGCACTGGTACAACTACAGCCTTTCTGACACTTACGCGCGCTTTATGCGTATGACGGGGCACAACGTATTTCACCCGATGGGGTTTGACGCGTTTGGGCTGCCGGCGGAAAATTATGCCATCAAAACGGGCATTCATCCGAGCGATTCTACGCTCAAAAACATTGAGACAATGGAAAAACAGCTGCAGGCGATCGGCGCGACGTTCGACTGGGACTATGAGCTTGTCACCTGTATGCCCGACTATTATAAATGGACGCAGTGGTGCTTTTTGCAGCTTTACAAGCACGGGCTTGCCTACCGCAAGGCCGCTCCTGTCAACTGGTGCCCGTCGTGCCAGACCGTTCTTGCAAACGAGCAGGTCATTGACGGCGCGTGCGAGCGCTGCGGGACGCTTGTCACCAAAAAACATCTGACGCAGTGGTTCTTTAAGATCACAGACTACGCGGAACAGCTTCTTGAAGGCTTAGACCGCATCGACTGGCCGGAAAAGACCAAGCTGATGCAAAAAAACTGGATCGGTAAATCACGCGGCGGCGAGGTCAAATTTGATATCGCGGGCGGCGGGGATTTCACCGTGTTCACCACACGCGCGGACACGCTTTTCGGCTGCACGTATGTCGTCATTTCGCCCGAGCATCCGCTGGTCGACAAGATCACGACCTCTGTGCAGGCGCAGGCCGTCAAAGAATATCAGGAATATGCGGCCAAGGCGACGGAGATCGACCGCCTTTCCACCACGCGCGAAAAAACGGGCGTGTTTACGGGGGCGTATGCCATTAACCCCATCAACGGACGGCAGGTTCCTATCTGGACGGCGGACTACGTGCTGGCAAGTTATGGCACGGGCTGCGTGATGGCGGTACCCGCGCACGACGAGCGCGACTTTGCGTTTGCGGAAAAATACATGCTTCCTATTGAGCGCGTGATCGACGCGGCGGACAAAGATACGGACGATAAGCTCCCGTTCACGGAGCATGGCGTCCTTGTAAACAGCGGAAAATATGATGGACTGACCACCGAGGAAGGCAAAAAGGCTATCCTTGATGATTTGAACAAAGAAAATCGCGGCGGCTTTAAGACCAATTACCGTCTGCGCGACTGGCTGGTTTCGCGCCAGCGTTATTGGGGCGCGCCCATCCCGATGGTGTATTGCGAGAAGTGCGGCGAGGTGCCCGTGCCGGAGTCTGAGCTTCCGGTCGAGCTTCCGTATGATGTGAACTTTACGCCGGACGGTACGTCTCCGCTTGCAAAAAAAGATGATTTTGTCAACACCACCTGCGCTGTTTGCGGCGGGAAGGCAACGCGCGACGTGGATACGATGGACACGTTCGTTTGTTCGTCGTGGTACTATATGCGTTATGCCGACAACAAAAACAGTGAGGAAGCATGGAACAAGAAGATCGTTGACGCGATGCTGCCCGTGGATAAGTATATCGGCGGCGCAGAGCACGCGGTCATGCACCTTTTGTACGCGCGGTTCTTTACCAAGGCATTCCATGATATGGGATACTTAGGCTTTGACGAGCCTTTCAATTCTCTCGTGCATCAGGGCACGATTTTGGGGCCGGACGGCGAGAAGATGAGCAAAAGTCGCGGGAACGTGATCTCTCCCGACGCTCTGATCAAGCAGTACGGTTCGGACACGCTGCGCCTGTATCTTGCGTTTGGTTTCAATTATATTGAAGGCGGCCCGTGGAACGACGACGGCATCAAGGCCATCAACCGCTTTTTGGAACGTGTGGAGCGGCTGGTCGATGCTGTTGCGAAGCTTGCAGGCGGCAGTGGCAAAGCGGATGCGGATTTGAATTATCAATTGCATTATGCAATCAAAAATGTGACGCATGACTATCCGATCTTTTCGTTTAATACGGCGGTCGCGCGCATTATGGAGCTTGTGAACACATTCTACAAATACATGGATGCACAGCCGGACGGTGTTTTTGCAAAGGAAGCTGCCAGAAAACTGTGCCTGATACTCGCGCCTGTTGCGCCGCATTTTGCAGAAGAAATGTGGGAACGCTTGGACGGCGGATATTCGATCTTCAATCAGGATTTCCCGCTGTGCGACGAAAGCGCGCTCGTGCGCTCGACCGTAAACATGGCGATCCAGGTGAACGGCAAGGTGCGTGCGAAGTTCGATATTTCTTCGGACGCTTCCAAGGAAGACACCGAGGCTTTCGTACGCAGCAAGTTTGCGAATTTGTGGGAGGGCAAGGAGATCGTGAAGTTGATCGTTGTGCCTGGGCGTATTGTGAATATTGTAGTGAAATAAAGAACACATAAAAGGGAAATTGGGGGAAAGAAAATTGAATAAGAAAATATGTGCTATTCTTGTAGTTATGTTGCTCATGGTGAGTATGGCTGTGGGTTGTGCGCCTGTGCCAGTGCCGACGGAAACGGTAGATATGGAGGCGATGGCATCAGCTGTTGAATCGCTCCAGGCTCAGTCTGAAGAAATCGCAGATAAAATGGAGGATCTGGAATTACCAGAGGAAAGCCAAATGCCGGAGTATGCGCCGGAGCCAACACCAATTCCGGAATATTCGGCAGGAGAACAAAACGCTATCCATACAGGGTACGCGAGCGAATATCTTGGTCTTTTTTGGCTAGCTCCTCAAGATGAACCTTATCAATTAATGACGCAGGATCAGATGTTAGAATATGCAGGTTTGTCTCCTGACAATCCTGCTGTTCAAGATTATTCTATTACTTGCGAAATGATGGCCTTGACAGATGGTGTTAACCTAGATATGAGAACACAACAGATACCGATTTCAGAAACTTCTGCGCAAGATTATTTAGATAATTTTCTTGAAACAATGGAATTATCTGGTTCAATCAGTTCTATTGAAGTTCAGCAACCTCGTGTTCTTGCGGATATAGAATTCGCGCAAAGTTCCGCTACAAGTCTAAGTAACAATGGTTCAACACTATATCATAGATATTTTACAGCAAAAAAGTACGACCGTTTGATTACCATTCACTTGAGTTATGACGAAAATTCTACAGACAAGGCTGAACTTGCGTTAACCTACTTCCAACCCTATTCGGTGGAATAAACGCAAACAACCAAAAACGGCGCGATGGAAATCCATCTCGCCGTTTTTTTGATGACATTCTTTTATTTTATACCGCGGATGAACTCGCGTCCGATATACGGCTGCAATGCCTGCGGCACTTTGATGCTGCCGTCCGCCTGCTGGTAGTTTTCCATGATCGCCGCCACGGTACGGCCGACCGCAAGGCCACTGCCGTTTAGGGTATGCACAAATTTCAGCGAACCGTCGCTGTCCCTAAAACGGATGCTTGCGCGGCGCGCCTGAAAATCTTCAAAGTTTGAGCAAGAGGAAATCTCTACATAGCGTCCGTAGCTCGGCATCCATACTTCGATATCGTATGTTTTCGCGGACGAAAAACCGAGGTCGCCGCCGCAAAGCAGCACGACGCGGTATGGTATCTGCAATATCTGCAAAATGCTTTCCGCATTTGCCACCAGCTTTTCAAGCTCCAGATAGGATTCATCCGGGCGTGTGAACTTCACGAGCTCCACTTTATTGAACTGATGGAGGCGGATGAGACCTTTGGTATCTCTGCCTGCACTGCCCGCTTCCGCACGGAAGCACGGCGTATAGGCACAGCGGTAGATGGGCAGGTCGTCTCCGTCCAGGATAGAATCGCGGTACATGTTCGTCACCGGCACCTCCGCCGTCGGGATCAGGTAGAGGTCTGTATCTTCGATGTGGTACATGTCTTCCGCAAACTTGGGAAGCTGTCCCGTACCTTCCATAGACTTCTGGTTTGCAACGAACGGCGGGATAACTTCCGAATAGCCGTTCTGCTCCGTATGGGTATTGAGCATAAAGTTCATGACCGAACGCTCCAGCCTCGCGCCCAGCCCTTTATAAAATACAAAGCGGCTGCCCGCGACCTTTGCGCCAAGCTCCGGATCGATGATGTCGAGGTCGCTGCCGAGATCCCAGTGTGCTTTGGGCTCGAAATCAAATTTCGTGGGCTCCATGAACTTGCGTATCTCTACGTTGTCAGCATCGTCCGTGCCCGCCGGTACGCTCGCGTCCGGACGGTTGGGGATGGTCATCATATATTTTTCGAGGTTGACCGTCATGATCTGCAACTCTGCATCATAATCTTTGATCTGTGACGCAAGCTCTTTCATTTCCAGCATGATGGCTGAAACGTCTTCCCCATTTTTCTTGAGCATGGGGATATCCTTTGATATCTTGTTCCGCTTTGCCTTCAGCTCTTCCACTTTTGTCATCAGCGCACGGCGTTCTTCATCGAGCTTCATGACCGCTTCAAGCGGAAGATCTTTGCTGCGTTTTTTGAGCGCGTCGGCGATCGTTTTGAAATTGTCACGCAATGTCCTTAAATCCAGCATTTTTATTCCAACCTCTTCTCTATCAAATAAACTTGTTTTGTATTTACATTTTGTTCGGTGCTTTGATGCCCAGCAGCGAAAGCCCCGTTTTGAGCGTATTTTTGACAGCTTGCGCCAGCGCCACGCGTGCGTTGGTCTGCTCTATATTATCGTCGATGATCCTGTATTCATAATAGTATTTATTGAACGCCTGCGCAAGGTCGATGAGATGCCGCGTCACATAGAACGGCTCGTTTTTCTCGCTTGCGGAAACCAGCGTCTGCGGGAAACCCGCTAAGGATTTCAGTACTGCGAACGCATCATCGTTATCCAGTACCGACAGATCCATGCCCTTGTCGTTTGCTTCGCAGCGCGCAATCACTGAGGCGCAGCGCGTGTGTGTATACTGTACATACGGCCCTGTCTCTCCATCGAAGTTGAGCACGCGGTCGAACGAAAACATGATGTCCTTGATACGGCTTTGGCTAAGCGTTGAGAAGATCACCGCGCCGATACCGATATCGCTTGCGACCTGCTCTTTGTTCTCCAGGTTTGGGTTCTTTTCCTCGATGATGGACAGCGTTTTTTCCACAGATTTTTTGAGCACGTCTTCAAGCAGCACGATCTTGCCTTGGCGCGTGGAAAGCGTACCGTCCTCTAGCGACACCATACCGAACGCGACATGCTCGCAGTCCTTCGCCCAGTCGTAGCCCATTTTTTTGAGAACCGCGAACACCTGCTTGAAATGCAGGTTCTGCTGGTAGGCCACCACGTAGAGGTTTTTATAAAAATCATACGTCTTTTTGCGATATTCCGCCGCTGCCAGATCGCGCGTCGCGTACAGCGTCGTGCCGTCGGATTTTAAGATGATCGCGGGCGGCAGTTCTTCTTCGTCGAGGCGCACCACATAAGCGCCTTCGCTTTGCACCAGTAAGTCTTTTTCGCGCAGCTCATCAAGCACTGCTGGAATTTTGTCGTTATAAAAGCTCTCACCCGCAAAGCTGTCGAACTGTACATCCAAAAGCTCATACACACGCTTTGCCTCGCGCAGCGTCAGATCTTTGAACCAGCCAAAGATGCGCATGGCCTCTTCGTCGCCGTCCTCGATCTTCCTAAACCACGCGCGTGCCTGCTCGTTTAAGGCTTCGTCTTTTTCCGCTTCCTCGTGAAAACGGACATAAAGTTTGAGCATTGCCGAAACGCTGTCGCGGTTGATCTCGTCGTCGTCTCCCCACATCTTGTAGGCGGCGATGAGCTTGCCGAACTGCGTGCCCCAGTCGCCCAGATGGTTGACGCCCACGACGTTATAACCCAAATGTTTGTTGATCTTATA
>NZ_JAYFPU010000137.1:0-1882 GCF_034927525.1 Christensenella sp. | reverse complement strand
CCAGTTCAGGAAATCTGTTGAAGACCTCTTCTATATGTTTAAGATAATACTCCAAATCAAATAAAGATTCCAGCTCACTCTCACTCATTATCTTGATCCTTGGGTCAATTTTGAGCAGCTCAAGAAGAGGTACTTTTTCGTTCCAGCACCTCATTGCATTGCTTTGTGCTATTGTGTATGCCTCTTCTCTGCTAATTCCTTCTCTTTCTACAAGTGCAATCAGTATCCTGCCTGAGAAAAGAAGGCCTTTCGTAATATCTATGTTATTTTTCATATTTTGTTTATTTACAGTAATTCCATTTATAATTTTTGTCATTGTCTTGGTCATGTAAAGTATCAGGTGAAAGACATCAGGCCACATTACCCTTTCAACAGAAGAATGGCTGATGTCACGTTCATGCCAGAGGGCTATATTTTCAATGGCGGGAATAGTATAACCTCTCAGAAGTCTGGCCATTCCGCATACCCTTTCACTTAGTATGGGGTTTTTCTTGTGAGGCATTGCAGACGACCCTTTCTGACCTTTTTTGAAAGGTTCAAGGGCCTCCAGAACCTCAGTCCTTTGAAGATGACGTACCTCCAAAGCCAGTCTTTCCAGCGATGCTCCGCAAATAGCAAGGTCGGTTACAATGCGGGCGTGCCTGTCCCTCTGGATGACCTGGGTCGATACCGGATCTACATCAAGCCCGAGAAGTTCGCAGGTCCTTGCTTCTATCGAGGGAGGGCAGTTGGCATAAGTACCAACTGCTCCGGAGAGGCCGCCTACCATCATCTCTTTCTTGGTCTGAGTGATCCTCTCTATATTCCGACCTATCTCAGCGTAGTGGTTGAGCATTTTAAGGCCAAAGGTCGTTGGCTCTGCATGTATGCCATGAGTCCTTCCCGCACAAGGTGTCATCTTGTACTCCAAGGCCTTTTCTCCGATCATTTTATGAAGGGCAAAAAGTGCATCCAGCACTGTTTTCATGCTCTCTGAAAGAAGGAGAGAGGAGGCTGTATCGATCACATCGCTGCTTGTCAGCCCAAGGTGGACATAGCGGCCTGACTCTCCTATGCATTCGGCAACGCTCGAAACAAATGCGATGACGTCATGCTGTGTAACCTCTTCTATCTCGCGTATCCTCTCAACGCTGAAAGAGGCTTTTTCAACGATATTCCTGTAGTCTTCATCAGGTATCTTTCCTGCCTCGTTCCAGGCCTTACATACTGCAAGTTCAACATCAAGCCATTTTTGAAAACGGTTCTTGTCGTTCCAGATCGCCTTTATCTCTGGAGTTTCGTAACGTTCTATCATTTAAATACCCCCTATAAATCAACGCTTTTCTTTTCTTTTTTCCAGTCTTCGCGCACTGTTTCAAGCCATTCAAAATAAGCTCCGCTTTTAAAGTCAGGGAAGGTATAGAAAAAGCTTTCCCATCTGCCCTTCCTTCTGCAAAGTGTGACCTCTGCAAAAATACCGTCCCTGAGGTATATCCTGTGTGCCTGACCTTTCGTTGAAGCAAGCAGCAATCTTGCTCCGTCAATTGTCCCCGGGTCAAGGTTCACCCTTCTTGTTGATCCGGTCGCCTTTTCAAGACTGCATGTCAGGATCTTCCAGTCGGGAAGGTCTGACATGTTGAAAAGGCCGGGATAAGAAAAGAAACACCTGTCGAGTTCCGAAGCGATATCTTCATAATAATTAGTCCATGTGAACGGTACAAAGGAACTGATGCGCTCAGGTTCTCCCCATGCATCAAAAAGGAGTTCCCTCGCGTTGTTGAATATATCCATTTCTCCCCTGGGGACCAGAAGCGCTACGATCTTTTTTACAAGGGGATCTCTTGGATGTCTATCTTTCCTTTCACTCCTGCCGCATTCCTGATCAGTCATGGTTTTCTACGTC
>NZ_JAYFPU010000254.1:0-1625 GCF_034927525.1 Christensenella sp. | reverse complement strand
CGCTGTATTGCGCACATACAAGCATGGATACCACGGCAAACGGGATCAACCGTTATCTGGCTGACGCGCTTTCACTATGTAACCAGGAGTATCTGGAAGAAACGAATGTCGAGCAATACCTGGAGGTAGCGGTTCATGTGCCGGAGAGTCACGCGTGTCAGGTGCGTGCAGCGATGACGGCGGCAGGCGCTGGCAATATTGGCGATTACAGCGAATGTACTTACAATATTTCAGGCAAGGGCATGTTTCGGCCGAATTCACAGGCAAGCCCCTTTATTGGTAAAACGGGAGCGGTTGAGACTGTGGACGAGATACGTATAAGCACCG
Organism: Christensenella sp.; assembly: GCF_034927525.1. Classification (NCBI taxonomy): domain Bacteria; kingdom Bacillati; phylum Bacillota; class Clostridia; order Christensenellales; family Christensenellaceae; genus Christensenella; species Christensenella sp. The sequence goes on along the minus strand of NZ_JAYFPU010000254.1, from coordinate 1,298 downwards.
TGTGCCCAAAGGGCCGGCTGCAAAGCGTGCTACAGGCGATCCATGACGCACATCCCTATGAAGAGCCGGCTATCAGCGCGCTTGTGACGTGTGAACCGCAGACAATTAACGCAGGGCTGGGCATTGTGGGCGACCTTGAAAAAGCGGAGACCGCCGAAAGCATCATCAGTTGTATCAAAGAAAAACTGGATATCGATCTTGTACGCGTCTCAGGCGACTTAGACCAGATGATTGACAGGATCGCCGTATGCGGAGGCGCTGCTGGGGATATGGCTGGTGTGGCAAAAGCAAAAGGCGCGCAACTATACCTGACAGGCGAAATCAAGCACAACTTTTATGTGGAAGAGCAGGGAATGGTACTTGTGGAAGCAGGGCATTACGACACGGAAAAGTGCTTTTGCAAAGTATACGCCCAAGGTTTACAAAAAATGCTTGATGATGTAAACTATAAGGTAGCTATTTATATTGCGAGTTTGCATAGACCGTATGTGAACATTTGAGGAGGATTATTGTTGGATAACTTAAGAGCTTTATGGGATTACCAATGCGCGGAAATAGAATTGGAAGACTATGAAAAGTCGCTGCGGAACACCCAAACACGTAAAAAATTGGTACAGCAGCAACAGATTTTCCAGAGTAACCAGCAGAAGCTGAAGCAACTGGAACAGGAGTCAGTGCTGCTGCAGAATAAGCTTTCGGAGGCGGCAGGACAGATCGATCTCCTGAAAAAGCAGATGAAATCCAAAAAGGAAGAGATCGCAGAGATCGCGGATTACGACCTTGAAGATCTGTTTTTGGAAGATGTGCGCGAGATGATCAAGGAATGCGAGGGCATCAAGTCTGCGGTGGAGCTCAATAAACGCAAGGTCGTTGAGGTGATGCACCGTTTGGAGAAATCCGAAGGGGAGATCAAAGAAACGCTTGTCAAGATGAGCAACGCTAAAAAGCTGTTTGATCAGCTTAAAGAGGCACACGCCAAGGAGCTTGACGCCGGCAAGGGCGATCTTGAAAAATTGCGCGCGAACGTAGCAAAAGCCGCAAAAAGCGTAGATGCTGCGTTGATGGAAAAATATAAACAGATCAAGCAGCACAGGCCGAACCCTATGGCGAAGCTTGTAGGAGACCGCTGCGAAGGCTGTAAGATGCAGTTGCCGTCAGGTGTACTACAAAGCCTGAAAGCGGATGGAAATGTTGTAGAGTGTGAAAACTGCGGCAGGATTTTATACGTCGTAGAAGAATAAGTTTTTTTGAGCAGGCTGGATGGTTGCGCGCCGCAAGGCGTGAGGAAAGTCCGGGCT
>NZ_JAYFPU010000208.1:0-9225 GCF_034927525.1 Christensenella sp. | reverse complement strand
TGTCATATCCGCCGATAGGCATTTGCTTTTTCAAAGAAAACTTCCATATATGTATCATCGTTGGTGCTTTTTCAGAAGCTCTCTTTATATTGTGCAAAGCTTCGGCGGATGGACAGTATTTTCACCAAGATTGATTTTTATTCTTGCTTGTTGGTTAGTTGGTAGAGACAGAAGATCGGTTGTTGTGCTACATAGGCAGTTTCTCCTTTCGATTAACTTGTTTTCATTATAAAGGGGCAATGTGAACAGGGGATGAACCGAAGCGGAATAAAACCTGAAGACTTTCTTAAGATAATTTAATAATTAAAACGGACAAAAAGAAACATCCACCTTACGGTGGATGTTTCTCAGATGATATATATTAATTGTAGGTTCTGTTTGGGTGGGGTTATGTTTCAAAGTTTTTCTTCATTTCATAGGCACGCCCTCCTCGTTTGTTTCGTTATATTCATGTTAGACTTTTTATGTGAAGTCTTCATGAAGTAACTATGAACAAATATTGAACTTACGCCGGTACGTATTCGCTGAGCGTGATGTCTGCAGAACCTGTCCTGCCCGAGCGTTCTACCGTTATATTGATCGTATCGCCGACGGCGTGGCCGTCTAAGATATCGTTTGCTTCAGATGCGCTTGTCACTTCCTGATTGTCGATCGCCACCAGACGGTCGCCCGCTTTGACGCCGATCTGTGCCGCCGCGGAACCCTCCGTTACCGACGAGACATATACGCCTGTTGCGGAAAGACCGTAGAGCGCCGCTTCCTGCTCGGAAGCAATGTCTATGAAGCTCATACCTGTTTCGATGCGGCCTTTGACATAGCCGTCAGCGATCAGGCTGTCGATCACAGTGCGTGCATCGTCGATCGGGATCGCAAAGCCGAGGCCTTCGATGTTTGTACCGCCGGATTTCGCAACCACGACGCCGATCAGGTTGCCCTGTCCGTCGAACAGGCCGCCGCCCGAGTTGCCGGGGTTGATGGCTGCGTTGGTCTGGATCAGGTTCATTGTCGTATCGCCCAGATTGAGCTCGCGGTTAAGCGCGCTTACGATACCGTTGGTGACCGTGCCGCCGAGTGTGCCGAGCGGGTTGCCGATCGCTACCGTCATATCGCCTACTTCAAGCGCGGATGAGCTGCCGAACGTCACGGGCGTGAGGCCTTCTGCCTCGACCTTCAGTACCGCGAGATCCATTTGCGGGTCGCGCCCGATGAGCTTTGCTTCGTAGCTTTCGCCGTTTTTGAGGCGTACCGTGAATTTGCTGCCGTCCTCTACTACGTGGTTGTTCGTTACGATGTAGCCGTCCTCCGAGATGATGACGCCGCTGCCTGCCGCTTCGCCCGTTACCTGCTGCATGAACTGGTTGGTCTGGGTGACCTCGGTCGTGATCTCCACGATGGAGTTTGCGGATTTTTCAACGATCTGCGAGACTGAGAGGTCTTCGCCGCTATTTAGGTCTGCCGCTGTCTGGACGACGCCGTTATCCGTACTGCCGCCAGTTACCGAACCCGCTGTATTATTGATCCGTCCGGCGCTGAACCCAAGAAATGCCGAGGTCGCGATACAAGCGGTGAGAACCACTGCCGCTACCTTCTTGGTCAGGAAGGGCGATTTTTCTTTCTTTGGTTTTTTGCTGCCTCCGTCCGCACCTCCGCCTGAGAACTGGGGGTCGTCTAAGCGGACAGGATAGTGGCTGTTATTATAATAATTGTCCTGCGGGACGTTTGCATTCTGGTTCATGAAACCCGGTACATCCTGCAGAGCATCGTTTTCATTGTTATAAAAATTGTTCATTGTTTTAAGCCTCCTTAGTAGTCTTCATAATATATGATAAATCCGTCGTTCCCGTTGTTGCTTACAATTTAATGATAAAGCTTGAAAGTGACGAATTCTTGAACTGCAGTTGAACAAATTTTGAAGGAAAAGTAACAAATTTATGAATGAAAAAAAGAGCGCTGCAGCGCTCTTTTTGAAAGCAAAAATCTTTATGATTGAGCGGTCAGGCCGCTTTTTTCTGCTTTTTATCCTGGAACAGGCGCACGACTGTGAGCACCACGCTCACGGCAAGGATGATAACGCCGATTGTGTATACGGTCTGCATGCCGTATACGAAAATATCAGGACGGCCTGCAACATACCCTTCCACATGATGCCCGGCCTTTGCGCTCATCAGTGAATATAATAAGGTAGTGAGAAGCGCGATGCCTGTGACGCTGCCGAAGTTGCGTGTGAAGGCATTGATACTGCCGGTGATGCCGAGCTTTTCTTTGGGGGCGGTGGACATAATGAGCGATGTGTTGGGCGCAGAGAAAATGCCTGCGCCAAGCCCCACGATGCACAAATAGATAACGAGCTTATAGACGGGTTCCGTCGCCGTCATCGTTGCGAGCAATGCAAGCCCCGCCGTCATGATCACAAGCCCTACAAGCGTGACTTTTGCCGCGCCGACCTTATCGGAGATATAGCCGGAGATGGGCGACATAATGCCCATCGCGATGGGCAGGCTCATCATCACAAGCCCGGTGGAGCCGGGATTGATTTTCAGTACGTCTTCGATATAAAACGGCTGTATGATGCTGATGCCGCTCAGGGCGAAAAACTGGATGAGCACACAGATGATGCTAAGCGTAAACAGTGGGTTTTTGAAAAGGGACAGGTCGACGATAGGCTGCTGCCGTCTGCGCTCGAAGTACAAAAACAAAAAGACGAGGCCTGCCGCAGCAACAAAGCATAATATAATGTAATATTTGTCGTAACCGACATTCTCGCCTGTTAAGAGGGCAAAGAAAAAGAGGATGACTGCCGCAGCAAGCGTGACCGCCCCGCGATAATCCACCTTCTGCTGTGTTTTTTCGCCGCGCGGCAAAAGCCTTAACGCAAGGAGGAAACCGATCACGCCGATGGGTACGTTGATCAGGAAGATATAATTCCAGTTTAGATAGGTGACAATCAGCCCGCCGAGCGGGGGGCCGAGCATGGTGCCTAGCGCAATGGCGATACCCGATATGCCGAGCGCGCGTCCGCGTTCGTTTGAGGGGAAAACCTCGGTGATGATGCCCTGGTTGTTGGCCATGGCTGCTGCGCCGCCAATGCCCTCGATGACACGCGCGACGATGAGCGTATTTAAATCATGCGAAAGGCCTGCCATCAGCGAACCAAGCGTAAACACGACCGTACCGAACATGAACAGCCTGCCCTTGCCTTTGATGTCGCCCAGCCTTCCGAAAAGCAGGATGGAGGCGACGACCGCGATCAGGTAGACGATGACGACCATCTGGATGGATTCCATATCCGTGTGCAAATCCTTGACCATCACGGGCAGGGCGACATTGACGATCGTACCGTCGAGCGTAGCCATGAACGGCATAAAGATGAGTACCGCTAGGATAGACCACTTGTGTTTTGCGTAGTATTCCGGGCTTGTTCTTTGCACCATTTTCTTTTTCTCCTGTATTTTGGATGATTTATATATACCCAATATGAAAAGAAAAAATCAAAAAAAGCCGCATACAGTGATATGCGGCTTAAGGAATTTCGGTTATTTGAGGAGCGCTTCGACCTCCCGTGAGCGCGGCATTTTGGAAAACGCGCCCTTGCGCCCGATGACAAGCGAAGCGGCGGCATTTGCGCGTGAGACGATGGCGGTGAGGGCTTGGGTGGTAAGCGATGCAAGACCGGTTTTGGCGATGTAATGCAGGCATGTCCCCATGAACGAATCGCCCGCGCCAGTCGTATCGATGATGTTCTCCTGCACACAGCCAGGTATGCGGGTATGCGTACCGCCGTGGTGCATAAGGCAGCCGTGCTCGCCGCAGGTGACGAAAATGAGCTTTAGGCTGGGATAGGAGCGACAAAGCTTTGAAAGCGCACCTTCCAGCTCGGCTTCGCCGGTATAGTATAAGATCTCGTCGTCAGATATCTTGAGGACGTCGCAGTTTTGCAGCCCGTAATGGATGGCATCACGCAGCGCCTCCGTATCCTCCCACAAAAACAAGCGGATGTTTGGATCGAACGACACGAGACAGCCGCTTTTTTTGGCGTGCTCAACACAGGCGATGGTCGCTTCCTTACACGGTGCGTCGACAAGGGAAAGCGTACCGAAATGAAAGATGCGCGCGCCTGCGATCGCGTCGTAGGCGATATCGTCGCTGCGGAACATGATGTCTGCGCCGGGTTTGCGGTAAAAGGTAAAGTCGCGTTCGCCGTTTTCGTCGAGGCTCACGAGCGCAAGCGTCGTTGGGATGTAAGCATCGGTCAATATGCCCGATGGATCGAGCCCCGCCTTTTTTGCAGCCGAAAGCAGCATGCGTCCGAACGAATCGTTTCCGACCTTGCTCATAAGCAGGCAAGAAGAACCGAGCGAAGCAGCCATAGCAAGCGCGTTGGCGACAGCGCCGCCGGGGTTGGCCTCAAAAAGCGGCTGGCCTTCAGTGGATACGCCGTGCGGCGTCATGTCGATCAAAATCTCGCCGATGGAAACGATATCGTATGTTTTTTGTTCCATAATAGTTTACCGTCCTATTTTTCGTTTTGAGGCAATAAATGTATGAGCAATATCTCGCGCGGGGCAAAAAGACGAAAAGGGATCACGCTGACGCCCAGCCCCATGCTGATGATCATTTGAGTGCTTCCGCTTGTATAAAGGCCGTCCGAATATTTGGGGAACGGACGATGGTCGCCGGGGGAGATGATCGCTTTGCCACCCGGAAAACGGATCTGTCCGCCGTGCGTATGGCCGCACAGCACAAGGTCTGCGCCCGTTTTTACGTAGCCGTCTTCAAAGGGAGCCGGATCGTGCGCCAGCAAGAGGTGAAAACGGCCGTCCTGCGGGAAGTGTAATTTTTGATAGCCATACTTGTCTACGGTCGGGTCTTCCACACCGCCCACTTCGATCGTTACGCCGTTCGCCCTAAAGGGCACATACTTGTTTTCGAGCACGGTCACGCCATTTTGTACAAAGATATCCTTGACGTATTCCGGCCACACGCGTTCGTGGTTGCCTGTCACAAAAAAGGATGGAGCAACCTGCGGAGCCCATGCGGCGATGTTTTCGATGTATGTGTTGTTCGGCTGTTTTGTGTAAGTATCGTATATCATATCGCCGGTGATGGCGATCATATCCGGTTGCAAACGTTCAATTGCATCGAAAAGAACGCAGTTCGTTTCCCCAAATTCCTTTTCGTGCAGATCGGAAATGTGCGCGATCCGTATGGGGGAGGCAATCTTGTCGCTGTAAATTTTGTATTCCTTCACACGGAACGCCGGATTCTTCATGCATCCATTATATGTTATCCGGACGGGGAGGGCAACAGAGGAAAGTGTAAAGAAACTGTGAAAATTATCAAAAAAACAGTTGCATTTTACGTTTATCGTGCTATAATAAATAATGCTAGTTTTGGAAAAAGAGGTGAGATGGAATGAAAGAAGGAATTCATCCGAAGTATGGCGAATGCACAGTAACGTGTGCTTGTGGTGAGACATTCAAGACCGGTTCTGTAAAGCCGGAAATGAGAGTTGATATTTGCTCGAAATGCCATCCGTTCTTCACAGGAAGACAGAAGCTGATTGACACAGGCGGTCGTGTGGATAGATTTAAGAAGAGATACGGCATCAAATAATGCCGCTTATTTCGTGATATTCGCGTGGTAAGAGATTACAGACCGTTGGAAGGGATTCTTACGGTCTGTTTTTTGTATCGCAGAAAGAGGAATGAATGAAACGTACAAGTATCGGCGGGCAGGGCGTTCTTGAGGGCGTGATGATGCGCTCTCCGGAAACGACGGCAATCGCCGTCAGGCGGGAGAGCGGGGAAGTCGTGACGCAAAAGCAGGCGTCGCAGTCGCTTTCCACCAAATATAAAATACTGGGCGTGCCCATCATCCGCGGGGTGGTGAGCTTTGTTGAAATGCTTATTATGGGCGTCAAGACCATCACGGACGCGGCAAAGATGTACGATCCGGAAGATACGGAGATGGAGCCATCGAAGGCAGATGAGTTTATCGCCAAAAAGACGGGCAAAAGTTCGATGGACGTGGCGATCTTTTTTGCGGTGGTGATCGCACTTGTGATCGCTGTGGGCTTGTTCTTTATTTTACCCAACCTGATCACGGGGTGGATCACGCCTTATGTGGACAGCGCGCTCGGCAAGAACCTGATCGACGGGCTGATCCGCGTGGGGATGTTCATCATCTATCTGGCGGCGATCTCCAACATGAAGGATATCAAGCGATTGTTTGGCTATCATGGCGCGGAGCATAAGGTCATCAATTGCTTTGAGCACGATATGCCTATGGATGTGGAACACGCGCGCCAGAATACGCGGCTGCACCCACGCTGCGGAACGAGCTTTCTTCTGATCGTGATGATCATTTCGATCTTGCTCTTTACGTTGCTTGGCTGGAGTGAAAACTGGGCGGTCCGTATCGGGCTGCGGCTGTTGATGCTTCCTATCGTTGCGGGCGTTTCTTATGAGGTGCTCAAGCTGGTGGCGAAGTACGACAATAAGTTCACGATGGCTTTGAGGAAGCCAGGCATGGCGCTGCAGTACTTAACGACGCGCGAGCCGGACGACGGCATGATCGAGGTGGCGCTTATTTCGTTCCTTGCGGCGGAAGGCAAAAAGACGGATGAGGAAATCGATGAGATGGCGCGCAGCTTCAGCCATAAGATTGACGGGTCTCCGGCTGATTTTGCGGCTGCGGCAGAGGCAGAGCCGGCGGAAGTGGGCGGCGCTGCGCAAACCAATGAGTAACTGGAACGAAGTATATATACAGACAAAGAAAAAACTTGCGGAAGCGGGCTTGATGGAAGCGGAGGCGGAAGCAAAGGTATTGTTAGCGCATGTGTACGGCGGTGATTTTTCGCAGCTGTACCTGCGCTTTTTCGATGTATGCGAGCAAGAGGACGAAATCAGGGAACTTGTTGCACAAAGGCTCACAGGCAAACCCGTCGCCTATGTGATTGGTGAAAAATATTTTTACGGACGGTCTTTTTTGGTGGATGAGCGCGTGCTGATCCCGCGCTATGATACGGAGTGTGTGGTACAGGAGGCTTTGCTGCTGGCACGTGAAAACGGATACCAAACGGCGCTCGACCTGTGCTGCGGCAGCGGCGCAATCGGCGTCACGCTGGCGCTCGAAGGTTCGTTTGAAAGGGTGTTTCTGTCAGACGTCTCGCAGGGTGCGCTCGTTGTGGCAAAACAGAACAAGGAGATTTTGGCAGGCGATGCGGACATCCGTTTTTTGCAGGGCGATCTGTTTGAGCGGGTCGTGGAAAAAACTGACCTGATCGTGTGCAATCCGCCGTATATCAGCGACCATGACTACCGGGGACTGGAAACACAAGTGAAGAAATATGAACCGAGGCTGGCGCTGTGGGCGGATCGGGACGGGTACGCGTTTTATGAGCGTTTGGCAAAAGAAGCGCCGCGGTATTTGAATGCGGGCGGCGCGCTGGTCTTGGAGATCGGCGATACGCAGGCGGAGCGTGTATGCGCCTTGCTAAAAGAAAATGGATTTGTTAAGATAAATACTGGTTATGATTTGAGTGGCAGGCCGCGTTTTGTGAGCGCGACTGCGACCGTTTATGAGGGGTAATGTATGCAGGAAAAACTGAAAAAAATCAAGGATCGCTATGACGTGCTTTCTAAGGAGCTTTCCGATCCGGAAGTGATCGGCAATCAGGATAAATTCCGCGCGCTGGCGCAGGAGCAATCCGCGATCGCGGATATCGCGGCTGCCTATGATGCGTATGCAGTGGTGCTTGACCATATCGCACAAAACAAAGAGATCATCGAAACGGAAAACGACGAGGAGTTCCTGCTGCTTGCAAAGGAAGAACTGGAGCAGCTTTTGAAGCAAAAGGACGAGATGGAGGGGGAGCTCAAGGTCTTGCTCATTCCGAAGGACAAAAATGACGATAAGAACGTTATTTTGGAAATCCGCGCTGGCACGGGCGGCGACGAGGCCGCGCTCTTTGGGGGAGACCTGCTGCGCATGTATACGCGCTATGCGGAGCGGCACAGGTTTACGATGGAGACGCTTTCTTCTAATGTGACGGAACTTGGCGGCGTGAAGGAACTGGTGGTTTCGATTGCCGGCAAGGGCGCGTATTCCCGCCTGAAATACGAAAGCGGCGTGCACCGTGTACAGCGTGTGCCGGACACGGAATCCTCCGGGCGCATCCATACTTCTGCTGCGACGGTGGCGGTGCTGCCTGAGGCGGAGGAAGTGGAAGTGAACATCAACCCGAACGATTTGCGTGTTGATGTGTTTCGCTCGGGCGGGCACGGCGGGCAAAGCGTCAATACGACGGACAGCGCGGTGCGCATTACACACATCCCGTCCGGGCTGGTCGTTACCTGTCAGGATGAAAAATCACAAATAAAAAATAAAGCAAAAGCGATGAAAGTACTTGTATCGCGTTTATATGATCTATATAAGGATGCGGCGGACAGTGAAATGTCGGAAAACAGGAAAAGCCAGGTGGGCTCGGGCGACCGGAGCGAGCGGATCCGTACGTATAATTTCCCGCAGGGGAGGGTGACGGATCATCGGATCGGCCTGACGCTTTATAAGCTGGAGGCTTTTCTTGACGGAGACATGGACGAGATGATCGACGCGTTGATATTAGACGAAAGGCAGAAAAAGCTCGCACAGTAATTTGAAATGGATACGATATTTTATGCAACGCTGATCGGTGCGCTTGTGGGTGCGCTCGGAACGGGCATCGGTGCGGTGGCGACATTTTTCATCAGGGTAAAAAACAACCGGATATCCGCCGTATTGATGGGGATTTCCGGTGGGATCATGCTTGCGATCGTATTGTTTGATATGCTGCCGGAATCTTTGGAGGCGGCTGCGTGGTGGGTGACGCTTGTGTTCCTGTTGCTGGGAGCGCTTGTGATGCTGCTTATCAACAAGCTGCTGCCGCACTACGACGTGCCTTCCGAGCACGACGACAGCATTATTGCAGGGCTGAAGCAAAAGCGCCTGGTGCGCTCGGGGCTGCTGCTGGCGCTTGGTATCGGTGTACATAATTTGCCCGAAGGGCTTGCGCTCGGCAGCGGACTGACGGCTGCGACCGGCTTTGGGGCGGGGCTTGCTATCTTGTTGTTTGTACATAACATCCCGGAGGGGATGGGGCTGGCGATCCCGCTGAAGCTGGGCAAGGTGCCATACGGGAAAATATTGCTGGTGGCGGTGCTGGCTGCCGCACCTATGGCGATTGGC